>BNVD01000228.1 GCA_025997835.1 Spirochaetia bacterium | reverse complement strand
ACCGTCCGCGCATCATACTGCCTTAGTAAATCAAGCAGTATAAACCGGGTTTTCCGAGTGCCAATTATAAAGAAGAATAGGATTAGAGGAAATATTAGCAACTGTTACTTCAAGCAATTTTCCCAATAATTCTTCATTTATTTCCCGTGTTTCATTTTTATATCCCTCAAATGCCATTGAAATGGCATATTTGTAGGAATAGTCCTCTCGAATACGAATTGTATAACCAAATTGTTTAGCGCAAAACCAACATAACCAAATTCCGGCTATTACGGAAGGTATTTTGAATAGATGTTTTATAATATCAGCACTATCAGTATCAAGAACCGCAATAGCAAATTTATAAGAAACAAATATTAACACTCCCATTGAGATGACACTTAAAACAGCCCATATTGCAGATGTTGCTTTTAACTCTTGTTTCCGTTTTAGAAAAGCGCCAGCCATTCCATGTCTATTAACATCCTGTAAGGTTTGTTGTATTTCTTTTTGAAGATTTGCATCCATTTCTATTTGTTTTTTAAGAGTAGTTTCTCGTTGATTGATTTTCTCTATATTCTTTTCACAATTTATCGACATGGTATTTATTTTTTCAGATTCCACATTCAGTGATCTTTGTAACTCTTTTAATTCTGTAAAAGTGGCAGTGATTTTAGGAGTAACATCTTCTATAGTTTCACTTGATTCATTGGCATTTTTCTCTATTCCGGTAATATTTGCAATGATTTTCTTTGCTTCTTCATTCGTTTTCGTTAAACTTGTTTTTAGAGTATTCAATTCTTCTAACAAGCCTTCTGTTTCTTCAGAACCATCTTTTATTGTTTTTAATTCAGTGGCAACAGAAGCACTAGCATTTTGCAATATATTATATTGTTCTTTAGCTTTTTGAATATCTTCATCTGCTCTTATGGGATTATTAGTTAATGTAATGTATAATTCTTTAACGCTGATTCTCATTTCAAGAATTATGTCAAGAAAACGATCAAATCTTTGCCCCCATGAATCCGTATTAAATTCTTTAAGAATTCCAGATAATTCATCAAAGTATTTTGCCAGTTTCCGTTTTATCCATACAGTTTCAACTTCATTATTAATTTCTTCTAATAATCCTAAAAAGGTATAACTACTCTCAAGCGAATGAATAATACCCTCTTTTGTTATGCCATTATAACCGAAAATATCGTTCCCATCGGGAAATTTTTCTTTCACGGTGGTAGTAATTCTGGTCAACCTTTGCTTTTCTGTTTTCATAGGATTATCCCTCAAACACCATTATATATTCTTTTGCCCTCTTGTCAAGTTCCCGAAATTAGGGTATCCTATTAAATCATACCTTTGAGGAGCAAATATGAAAGACAATAAGCATGTCCAGTCCATACCACAGGACGTTTTGACCCAAGCGCAGACCAAAATCAACGAGGTTAGCACCCTTCTTGCCCCCTATGTGGTAGCCCTAACTCCGACGGAACGGCACGAACTGCCCAAAATGGGTGAAAAGACCATCGGGTTTGTGGAAAAAGCATACGATTTTGCCCAGCAGAACCCGAATTTGGTCCCTCCCTACCTTGATATGGCAGCTTTCGGCACGGATTTTGGGGACGCTCACGGGCTTTGGACGCTGGTCAACAGCATCCACCAGTTAGACGAGAACACCAGCGACACCGAAATGGCCGCCGGAAGCGAGGCATATCAAGCCGCTCTCGTGTTTTACAAGTCTGTCA
The DNA here is from genome assembly GCA_025997835.1 of Spirochaetia bacterium. Taxonomy (GTDB): domain Bacteria; phylum Spirochaetota; class Spirochaetia; order Treponematales; family Breznakiellaceae; genus BNVD01. Next base: position 1,267 of record BNVD01000228.1, on the reverse strand, counting down.
AGATGGCGGCGACGCAGGATATACCCGGCGCAAAGGCGGTCTATGAAGAACTCAAAACCCGCTTTCCCGGTGGCAAGCGCAAGGCCAGTGAGACCGAGACGGAAACCTAACCGAGACTATCAAAAAAGAGGAAGCGGGTACTCAAAGAGTATCCGATCACTCTTAAAGAGCCGAATTCGGGACTAAAAGCCCCGGTTTTGGTTCTCGGAGAGAGGAAATCCACTCTCCGAGAACCGATTTTGACTCTCCGAGAGAGGAAATTGGCTCTAAAAGAGAGGGATTCCACTCTCAAAGACCCGATGTTGAGTCTGCGAGAGAGGAACTTGAGTCTTTGAGAATCAAAGTCGGCTCTTTGAGAGACGGCGCAGAGAATAAGAATAGGACAAAGAATATGAGTGAAGCGGTTTTGGATATTGCAAGTGCCGTAACCGAAGATAATATTTTTATTGATAAAATAGCGCAACTGGATTTCGTTCTTGAAAAAGAGTATGAATCGTATATGCATGTCGATCACTCGTTAAACAGAAAGATAGTAAGTTTTCAGGCAAATAAAAATGTTCCTTTTTATAGGTGGTATAAATACAAAGAGGGCTTCTCGGCGCATTTGGTTGAATATTACATACGCAAGCACGGCATTGACGTTACAAAAAATCTATTAGACCCCTTCGCTGGAAGCGGCGCAACGCTTTTTTGTGCAAGTGATTTAGGAATTGACGCATTGGGTATTGAATTGTTACCCATAGGACAGCATATCATAAAAGCACGGAGTTTATTACATACCTTTTCTAATGATGATTTTGAACGGTTGACAACATGGAAAGAAAAGAAACCGTGGATAGAACATCAGGGGCAAAATAATTTTACGGTTCTCAAAATTACCGATGGCGCTTATTCGGAAGAAAATAGTAATTTAATAAAAAAGTTTTTATCCTGTATGAAAGATGAAAATGAAAACGTAAAAACGGTATTGTTATTGGCGTTATTCTGTATTCTTGAAAGCATTAGTTTTACCCGCAAGGATGGTCAGTATTTACGCTGGGATCAGCGTTCAGGGCGTTGCTGGGGGGCATTACCTTTTAATAAAGGGGAAATACAAAATTTTAATGACGCAATAACAGAAAAATTACATGAGATTATATCAGACGTTAGGGGACAAAGCGTAAATGATTTGTTCGATTTTTTTGAGCCATCTGTTAAGAAGGGGCATCTGTCAATTATCGGCGGTTCTTGTTTGCAGGAATTACCGCTCATTAAAGAAAATATTATC
>BNVD01000227.1 GCA_025997835.1 Spirochaetia bacterium | reverse complement strand
CGGGTAAGTGGAGTGTTTTTAGAAAAGATTATTTAGAAGGAACAAGTTTATTTACGAAGGCGAAAGGGCTTTGGCTTGAAAAAGAGATGAATCATGAAAATGGGAAAGAAATGATTCGGGAACTTTTTGCTGTAACTCCATTTGATTTTCCAAAATCAGTCGAATATATAAAAAAATGTTTGTTATTGGGTACTGCTCCACATGGCCAAGATATCATCCTCGACTTCTTCTCCGGCTCCGCTACCACCGCCCACGCCGTCATGCAACTCAACGCCGAAGACTGCGACCAAGGTCGCTTGGGCAAGCGCAAGTTCATCATGGTGCAGTTGCCGGAAGTATGCGAACCGGACAGCGAAGCTGCAAAAGCGGGGTATAAGAACATCTGCGAAATTGGCAAAGAGCGCATCCGCCGTGCCGGTGCGAAAATCGGCAAAGGCGACACCGGTTTCCGTGTCCTAAAGCTCGACAGCAGCAATATGAAGGACGTATACTACACGCCGCAGGAATACATAAAGCAGGAGCTTGATTTTGATGGACTTGTTGATAACATCAAGAGTGACCGCAGCGCAGAGGATTTGCTGTTTCAGGTTATGCTTGACCTCGGTATACCATTGTCAAGCAGTATTGAAGTTAAGGACGCAGACGGCAAAAAGGTGTACTATGTCCAGGGCGGCTGCCTTGTCGCCTGCTTTGAGCGTGTGGATGACAAGACCGTGAAGGCGATAGCGCAGGGCAAGCCGTATTACGCTGTGTTCCGCGACAGCAGTTTTGCCTCCGACAGCACCCTCGTAAACGTTGAGCAGATTTTCAGGACTTACAGCCCCGCTACGATTCGGAAAGTACTGTGATGGACAAAGAAAACAATATCATCCTTTATCAGGACGAAAACGGTATTACAAAAGTATCGGTGCGATTTTCAGACGAAGATCTGTGGCTTACGCAAAATCAAATTGCCGAAATCTATGATACAACCCAGCAAAATGTTGACCAGCATATCAAAAATATTTATGCGGACGGCGAGCTAAGACAAGAGGCAACTTACAAGAAATTCTTGTTAGTTCGAACAGAAGGAAAACGGCAGGTAAACCGGAATATCGATCACTATAATCTTGATATGATAATAGCCCTTGGCTATCGTGTGCAATCTCAAGTTGCGGTGCGTTTTAGGCAATGGGCAACCCTTCGCTTGCACGAATATATTCAAAAAGGTTTTTCTATGGATGATGAGCGGTTAAAGCAAGGCGGCAATCGCTATTTCCGCGAACTGTTACAGCGTATTCGAGATATTCGTAGCAGTGAACGAAACTTTTATCAGCAGGTTACTGATATTTACGCAACAGCGTCCGACTATGATCCGCGTAAAGATATGACCAAGAAGTTTTTTACTACAGTGCAGAATAAACTCCACTATGCCGTTCATGAACACACAGCGGCGGAACTTATTTATGAACGGGTTGATAATGAAAAACCGCTTGTCGGCATGACAAACTTTAAGGGCAACTATATTACAAAAGACGATGTAAAAATCGCAAAAAACTACCTCTCTGAAATCGAATTAAAACGGCTAAATCTCTTCGTTTCCGGCTTTTTGGATTATGCCGAATTCCAGGCTATTTCCATGAAACCAATGTCTATGAAAGACTGGATTGATTATCTCGATGCACAGATAATAAGTACGCAAAGCCAGGTATTAATCGGTAATGGAAAAATATCGCACCAGGAGGCAATCAAAAAAGCAGAAAAAGAGTTTGATATTTACCGTACCCGCGAAATGAAACAACTTGAAAGCGATTTTGACAAGGCTATAAAAGCTCTTGCTCATAATAACAATGGAGGTGATAATAAATGAAATTCACCTTTGAACGAATTTTCAAAACCTACAGCCCTTCTACGATCAGGAAAGTCCTGTGATGAAAGAGAAAAATAATGCCTTGATACTGTCTGGCGGCGAAACCGAATTTTACAAGCAGGTCGCTGATTTTCTTCTGGCGGCCCGTCAGCACGCCAAGCGGCAGATAGACAGTACAATCGTCACAACCTATTACGAAATCGGCCGTATGATTGTTGAACGGGAACAGCAAGGGGAAAAGCGGGCGCAATACGGGAAAAAACTGCTTGCAGGTTTGGCGGATTATCTTGTCGCAAATGTAGACAAACGCCTATCTTCTGACAATCTCAAATTGATGCGCCGCTTTTATATAGTGTATTCCGACTCTCAAATTGGGGAATCAGCGATTCCCCAATTCACGCAAAATGTCAGTTGGACGCACTATATTCAGCTTATGCGTATAGAAAACGTAAATGCCAGACATTTTTACGAAATTGAAACCGCTCAAAATGGCTGGTCAATACGACAACTGCAACGGCAGATCGGCAGTTCACTTTACGAGCGTTTGGCTCTCTCCCGTGACAAAGACAATAGACTTTTGCAATGTTACGTCATTATTGACCTTAAAATCGATGAATTGAAACATCAGGATTTGGGGCAAATGCAGATGTATGTCAATTATTTTGACCGCTGCGTCAAGCAGGAGTTTGAAAAGCCTACAGTCGGCATACTGCTTTGCAAGAAGCAAAATGACAGTATTGTCGAGTTGACACTTCCAAAAGATGCCAATATCTACGCATCTGCCTACAGTCTGTATTTACCCGATAAGGCGCTGTTACAGCGCAAACTGGCTGAATGGGTAGAGGAATTTGAAGAAACTCATGGGGATCAGGGCGATGAAGTTTAATTTCAAGATACAGCCGTTTCAAACAGAGGCTGCAGAAAATATCGTCCGCGTATTTGCAGGCCAGCATAAAAGCGGCCGTGTTAGTTACCGGCGTGATGTTGGATTTGTAGAGGCCGGTAAAAAGACGATGTTTGATGCAGATGATGAGACCGGTTACCGTAACGCGGCGGTGGAGCTTGACGATGCACAGTTATTGCAGAACATCCGCGAGATACAAGCCGCGAGCAATATCAAGCTGTCTCCGTCGCTTGTTAAAGAACTGGGGTGTTGC
>BNVD01000226.1 GCA_025997835.1 Spirochaetia bacterium | reverse complement strand
TTGATGTTTTGTTTCTGGTAATCAGGATTAACTTTACTTTCCGAAATACTTTCTAAGCCTCGCTTGAGTTCTATTCCTGCTTCGTTATCCACACCGCTATAGGCGACAAGGTGTTCCTTGGCTGCCGCCCCATACCTTTGTACCACTTCGGCTGATGCTCCAACCAGCCCTGCCTTTTCAACAAGGTTCATTTTTTCATCTTGAGACGATTTTTCCTCTATTAAATCATCAGATGGTTTACCCATGCATCTCCACCTCATTCATCTTATTCTGTACCATCTTAACAAGCACCGCAGGACCTACCACCTTTACCGTATTTCCACAGATCAATATCCAATCAAGCACTTTTAATATTTCGTTTGTAGCGAACTTTACATATATTGAACCATCACTACATTCTTTAACTACCTCTGTTCTTGACCATTGCCGGGCGCAACCTCCTACCTCTTTATCCAGTAGCAATTCAACTGTATAGCTAGTAAAAGATGAGGTGAACTCATGCATGTGTCTATCAAAATATACTTCTGCATTAAAATCAGATGGAATAGTAAAGTGGTCAAGTTTTAATTCTAATTCTTTTATTTCGGAAAACGAGAATGCTAGAACTTCCTTTTTTTCATGCCAGTAACCGATGAAATAGGAATTATCATCCGGGTATATTGCATATGGGTCAACCGTCTTAACAGGGTGAGAAATAAAAATCATCGGCTGTACAATTCCAATGAACATAGGTAAACCAGAAACCCAATGAAAGGAAACTGTCTGACGGTTTTCAATTGCTGTAATGATTTGAGCAACCACCGGCCTAAGAATAGGTACAGGCGTCAAAATCAATGGAGATGATGGAAAAAATCCAGTCGGATCATCTAATGGGATCACAATTTGTCTCCTTCAAACACAAACCAATTTTTTTTCATTTGTCTTTCACCACTTCTCCTTTGACCAATCCTAATCATCAAGAAAAATCTTACCTAATTTCTCATCAATTTTAAGAAAAAATTCAGAAAGCGCCCACCGAAAAGGCAATTGAGAAGCGGCGACATCCAATGCCATTCCTGCACCGCATATATTTTGCAGGAAAAAATATGCTTTCATGTCTCGTTTGTCTTTCTTAGCCCTTTTCCTTTCCAACTCTGTCATATCATTCCTCCTGATATTGCCAATCTATCACAACAGCACCGTCACCTAATGTCGGACTAGAAAAATATTCGCTATTTTTCATATATCATCCTCACCTTATCCAACTCCGCACTGACCATCTCTATCAGTTCCGGCGGATTAAGTACCGTTACCGTATGCCCCTGCCCCAATACCCATCGTAAGACCTCCGGCATCTGCGTAGTGGTAAACTTCACGTATACCGAGCCATCTTCCCGTTGGGTAACTTCCTGCGTCTCATGCCACTGCCGCTCAAAGGCGTAGGTTCCTATTTCGCTGTCTATCAGCAATTCAACCGTGCAGGATTCCCGTGATGAAGCCCATACCCCCATCTGTTTATCAAAATATGCACCGGCGTTAAAATCGGCGGGAATGTTAAAATGCTTTCCCGATAGAGTGGCGTTCCTGATCCGGGAAAAAGAGAACATCCGCTTTTCGTTCTTATCGTGGCAATGGCCGATAAAATACCAGTTACCCCGTTGGCAAATGGCATGATAGGGGTCTACGGTACGGCTCATATAGGTAGTTTTCTGGAGGGGCCGGTATTCAAACGCTACTGTCTGTTTGGTTTTTAGCCCGCTAAAAATTAGCTCAAATACCTCCGGGTCAATCTGACCCTGATGATCGGGTATGACGCTGATCTGCGGACTTAACGCGCCGGTGTCTACCGTTACGTTTTCCGGCATGGATCGGACTATCTTGTCGAAAATCTGCCGCAGCGCTGCCTCAAGCGGGGTGTTCCGGTATTGGTCCAAAAGCCGGTCAAACAGGGCAATCGAAAATAACTCACCTTCGGTCAGGATGATGCTTTTAATGAAGAAATTAGGCTCGGAGTAATAGTACCCCCGTTTCTGCCGGTCATATTCAATCGGGGCTTGATAGATGTCCCGGAGGTACTCCATATCCCGCTCAATGGTCCGCTCGTTGACTTCGGCTTTCCTTGCCAGCTTCGCAATGGAAGGGAAAGCGCCTGAACGGATAGCCTCGTCCAGCATGAGAATCCGGTTTATGCGTACCTTTTCTTCGGCTCCCTTGGCCGGCATGGGTTCCTCCTGCAGCATACCCCTATGATAAGGGGGTTAGGCCGACACCTGATGTCGGCCTCTGGAAAAAATCGCTTTTTTTCAGCGTTTTTTCCTTTAATCTCCTCACTTCGACTATCCTGCCTGATTGATTGCCGAACCACCCTCTTGGTAGGCATCAATGTATGCCAATCCTGCGGTTTACAATGGTATGCAACCCTAAAAATTTTGCATAATATCTTATCCTCCGAATCGGTATTAAATTATCTATGTGTTGCGATTGAAGTAAAAGAAAAATGACATAGTGCAATATACGGATAATGTGGAATAACGTAGCCGAAAAGGAAAAAATTATGCTCCAAGGAGCATATAGATACCTTTCACCCCTCGTCATTGTTCAATTTTTCGATCCGTTCAGTAATGTATTCAGAAACCAACTGATTGACGGCCGCCCCGACATCGGCATACGCCGCCCTCTGATAGCTTTTCATAGATGCTGCGAGGGTGTTTTCCTTGTAGAAAAGCTCGGTCGGGTCCACAGACAGCGCCTTGGCAAGATTATGGATAGTCTCTGCGGAGGGATACTTGATTCTCCCTTCTATCATTCCCACATATTGGGTCGATGTTCTTGCTTTTTCCGCTAATTTAGCCTGGCTCCATCCGAGAGCGTGTCTGAACTTCCTCAGATTGTCCGCTAATACATCCCTAATATCATTCATAATTTATCATTACGTCAATTTTTTAGGATTACTTTTTGGGGGTCTATTGACAACTTTCTTAGGGTTGCATACCATTGTAAACCGCAGGATTGGCATACATTGATGCCTACCAAGAGGGTGGTTCGGC
>BNVD01000225.1 GCA_025997835.1 Spirochaetia bacterium | reverse complement strand
GCAGGCTTTCCTTCCGGCAGCTCTAACGACCTGGGACTTTGGCGAGTACCGCGAAGAATTCGGGCAAATCTGGAAACGGCTTAACCTGTATTCCAAAAGCCGGGGCATCAACCGCTTTGCCGGTTTGTCCAGCGCCTTTGAGCAGTTGGCGGAGCGAAGCGGCAAGGCATGGGCAGTTGATGCTATCCCTCTGAAAGACTTTGTAGAAAAAAGCGAATCCCTGTCAAACGCCGCTCTGGAAGCCTGGATGAAAGAACATCCCCATCCCCTGTTTGACGATATACGCCGCTGGAGCCTTGAATCGGACCGGCTGTTTGAAGAACACACACGGGGTCTGCTCCCCTTTAAAAACGTGGAAGCCGCGCTCAAGGCAATGGCGGAACAGGCGGACGTGATGGTAGTTTCTTCGGCGTCGGGCAAGGGCCTGGACAAGGACTGGTCTTTTTCCGGCCTGACCAATTACATTTCGCTTCTGGCCGGTCAGGAAACGGGCAGCAAGAAAGTCCAGCTCCGTCTTGGCGCGGATGGCAAATACCCGCCCAATAAAATCCTCATGATCGGTGACGCGCCCGGAGACCTCGAAGCGGCCCGCTCTGTAGAAGCCCTGTTTTACCCAATCGTTCCCGGCAAGGAAGAAGAAAGCTGGCGCCGTCTGCGTGAAGAATCGCTTAAGCGCTTTTTCGCCGGAAGTTTTCAGGGCGAATACGAAAGCGGCCTTATTGGGGAATTTATGGATTCTCTGGAATAGAGTTGTTCGGATTTTTGTTAAGCTTATTTTTTTATATTTTTTACAACAACGACAGGAAAAATTGCACATAACGTATATTATGTGCAGTGGGCCGTACTTTTATTTTAACAATTTTTCTATTATTATTTCTTCTTGAATCTATTATCAATAACACATTCACAATATCTTTATCTATTTTATATATTATTCTCCAAGGCGATTCAAGTAATTGCCTATATTCTTTTATGTTACTTTTCAATAACTCTGGAACATATCCTCCCCGATATGGAAAATGATCCAATGTATTTATCCTTGATTCTATTTTTTCCAATATTTTTATAGCTGTTCTCGGATTATCTTGGGCAATGTAAGATATTATTTCTCTCAAAATCTATTACAATATTTTTTTTCTATAATAATTCTAAAAATTCATCTAATTCAATTCCAGTCTGAATCAAAATACTTTTTAATGTTCCACGAGCAACAGTATCATGCATTGGAATAATAGTCTTATTTTCCCCATTTGTATATTTTGCATGACTTCCTTTTTGGCTTTTAAAAACAAATCCCTTCTTTGATAATGCGGAAATAATTTCATTCGGCCTGAGTATTGGATATTTATTACCCATTATATTGCCATTTCCAATGTCGTTATATAAACTTGATCGTTTTTGGGTAAAATTACTTCTTCCTCATTGTCGTCTTCATAATACAATGCAATTGCCTCTTTTAAATTTTCAATAGCTTCATCTACTGTTTTTCCTTGCGATGCAATATTATTTTCAAGACAACTTGCAACAAACCATTCTTCTTCCTGTTTGATTATGATTGTGCCTTTAAAATTCATTTTAACCTCCATAAATAGCCTAAATTGAATGTTATTCTATTTAATGAGATTTGTCAAGAGCTCAATTTTTAATACTATGCGTATCTTTTTTTATACATAATTTCAAAAAAACTGCACATAGCGTATGTTAGGCGACGTACCCGTTTTTTATTTAGTGCCCATTATTTTTTCTATATAATTACTATATTCTTCTCTCATTGGTAAATTATAATCTATATTTATTACATTTCTTTTTACATTTACTTCTATTTTCTCCTTGGGATTATATCCATACTTTTCTTCTTCTTTCCAATATAATCCTATTCCCCTTTTCTGCCAATTAGGTAATTCATTAAAATTTATACCATGAGAAAATAATAATTCATTCTTCTCAGCTACATTTTTATGCATAATATATTCAGTTGCTTCTTTTTTATTATATTCTTTTTTCCGCAACATCCAATAACAATGGGCGTTTAATGCATTCCTGTGGGCATCCTCATTTCGCCATCTGAAATAATCTATTACATTATTTTTTTGCGGTAATTGACATATTCTACAATCAAAAGATCCTATATCTTGAAATAGCAAACTGAATTTTGCAGAAGATTCTCCAGCCAATATTGAGTTATACTTCCTGATCTTCCTTCTAAATAAATCTATATCCTTATCAAATAAAAGAGAAATTTCATCGCTTTCGGTATATCCATAAATTACTTTAAATCCACAATTCATTAAATGTTTTGTTGTTTCCACCATCATATCTCGAAATTTTTCATCAAAAGGTGCTTCAAAATGCCCTTTCTCTTTTGTTAATGTAGTAAAATTTCGACCGTCTATTCTTGCTACCATATAAATACCTGGTAAAACACAATAATCCATCGCAGTTTCAAATACTCTCATTTGATCATCTAATTCATCAAATTTCATTATTCCATTCCTTTATAACAAAATTTCCAGTTGATGCTTCCACATAATATAATATATCAAAACCTTCGTCAAGAGTTGGTATTTCAAGCTTTTTATATGTTCCTAATATACCCACGTCAGGGATACATTCTTTACCATTTCTATTCTTATTCCATTCCATTGATTGATTTATATTTGTCTTAAAGTAATATCCAATTATTTTACAATCCATCTGTTTTATAATACTAATATATTTAAAACGTACTGTTTTGGTAATATTGGTATTGTCAATTACAAAAGGCGTTTGCGTAATTTTGCAATATTCTAATAATAATTTTTCTCTGTTTTTAGTTTTCAATAAATCATTGCTTATACGTAAATGGCTATTAAAGAAATTTTCTTTATAAAATGTTGATTTTCCACTCGCCTGTATTCCAATAAGCATTATTGCTTCCATAGTATAATTATTATACAATAGTTTTTTACTTACGTCAAGGGTATGTCGCCTAACTGTGAATCACAAGCGATAATGTCACCTCTAAGAACCACGAGGGAAAATGTCACCCCCCGTGGTAGCTTAGGAGGGTGAAATACACTATGAGCAAAGAAGAACTGGGGCGGCTAACCCTGATCACCGG
>BNVD01000224.1 GCA_025997835.1 Spirochaetia bacterium | reverse complement strand
GGAACGGTTGTTGATCTTCTGCCCTACCCCGCCGAGATAGGCCCAGCCGGATTCGTCGGCGAGGTCATCTACCGCGTCCCGGAGGAGCTTGAGGAGTTTCCGGTCTACCTTAAAGTCTTTGCGGGGTTTGGGAGCCGGGCGGGTATCGTCTTCGTCAACCTCTTCCTGATTGTCCCGCAGTATTTCTGTGTAAATGAATTTGTCGCACACCGATACAAAGGCACGGGGGGTTTTCTTTTCCCCAAAGCCGTAAACGGTGCGGCCGCTTTCCCGCACCCGCGCAGCAAGGCGGGTAAAATCGGAATCACTTGAAACGATACAAAAGCCGTCGAGCTTTTCACTGTAGAGCAGATCCATGGCGTCGATGATCATGGCGCTGTCGGTGGCGTTCTTGCCCTGAGTGTAGGCAAACTGCTGGATGGGCTGGATGGCGTATTCGAGCAGCCGCTCCTTCCACTGGCGGAGGTTGGTACTGGTCCAGTCACCGTAAATTCGCTTGACACTGGCAACGCCGTATTTGGCGACCTCGTCCAAAAGGCCTTCAATGATGGCAGGCTGGGTATTGTCCGCGTCGATAAGAACCGCGAGCTTGGCCTGATTGGCCTCCGCGGATTGGGTTGAAAAAGGTAATAAAGGCATACATCACTCCTTGTGAATTTGCATCGGAAGGACCGGCAAAGCCGTCCGACCGTGTCGGCACTCACTCTCCAAAAATTGATTGTTTGATCCGCCGTAACAGGCGGATTTTCCCCAGGGGGAGGCGGATTTCCGCTACGGACTGTTTCGCCGTAACGGGCTGTTCCGCAGCAGCGTTGTCTGCACCGGCGGCTTGATCCGCCGCCGGTTCCGTGTCATCCCCGCCGGGCATTTGTTGTGCGGGACTGTGCTGCGGTATGGGCTTGAGGACCAGGATGATCTCGCCGCCGTTTTTTTCCATGCCCTGGGCTATACCCAGAAGCCGGTTCTCCCCGTCGGCGGAACCTGACCACAGAACTTCTACCATAGATTGCAGGGCGATGGCTTGTTTTGCCACCACAGTTTTTCCCACGTAATCCAGATTCCGGGCTTCCAGCTTTTCGTGGCGTATGGCTCCGCCTGAAAGCTGGGATTCACTGACAATGAGCCGCCTTTCAATCCGGGCAGCCAGTTCATCCATATCCGTCTTGGGCAGCCGCATCTTCTCCAGCGCTTTCCTGAACCGCTCCTTGCAGGCATCGGCCTCCGCATCGGACCGCAGGTCCGTGGATTTGCAGTCCGCAGACCTGTGGTCGACAGACCTGTGGTCTGAAGGTTCCGGCGCCTCCTGCTTCAGGTTTGACTGCGGAGCTTCGGCTCGCGGTCCATCGGGAAAGGGGCTTCGGAGTTGGGGTCCGCCCACCGCAGGTCCGTCCATGGAGGGATAGGGTGAAAGACCGGGCGCCCCGCCCCGCATAAAGCCCTGCCAGGCATCTTCCGTATAGCCTGGTCCGGCTTCTCCGCCGGGCAGCAGCGGCGGCTGGGCTATAATATCGACCCCCGCTTTTTCCAGGGCCTGGATCGCCGCGTCCTTTTCGGGGATCGACAGAAGGTAGACGCCGGGGGCCAGGGTACGGCTTATCAGGGAGGCCATAGGCCCGGTCTCGGCCAGATAGCGCCGGTCCTCCGAAAGGGTGAGTACCGCACCCTGATGCACCGAAACGGCGGCATACCGTTCCCCCCAGTCTTTCAGGGTCCAGTGGAGGTTTTGTGCAACCGCCTGTCCCGAAAGCCGTTCCAGATGGCCCGTCATGGCCGCCGCGTTCAGTCCCTGATCAAAGCCCCGGACCACCGAATCCCGGGTCAACTCAAACTGAACCACGGCGCCGGTTTTCCGGGGGGCGCAGAAGGACGCCAGGGTTATGGCATCATCATAGCCGATTTCCGGGTACAGGATGCAGGAAAAAGCGGTGTCCATGGCGATTACGGGCCGGCCGGCCGGCACGGCATCATCACTATCGGCAGCAGTATTACTACCATCAGCAGTGTCACTGCTGTCATCAGTATTACTGCTGTCATCAGTATTACTGCTGTCATCAGTGTTACTGCTGTCATCAGTGTTACTGCTGTCATCAGTGTCACTGCTGTTCGTATTACTGTCGTCACTTGGGCGGGCAACACAAAAGATATCCGCCTCCGCCGCACGGATAAGGCCGGCGCTCTCGAGGGCATCCAGCAGCGCGTCGATACCGGCGGAGCCGATGAGTACGGCGGCCATACCCCTTTCGGCCCAGCGAATCGCCGGTTCTTCCTGCCGTTCCAGAATTTCCGCAATCCGCCGCAGGGTCCGCCGGGGATAGCACCTGAGCGGGTCCAGGGTACCGGCAAAGCGGTGGATAAACCGAGCCAAGGCCTGAATCCGCCCCCGGTGAAAAAACCGGGCCGCCGGTTCCTTGAGCTGGGACGCGGCGTAGATCCCCGCCGCCCAGTATTCCAGCCGTTCCCAGGGGGACAGCCGCCCGAAAAAACCAATCCGCCGCCGATCGGGAACAAGCCGTACCCCGCTGACCGAAAGGAGCCCCGCACTGATCAGCCCCTCAATCAATCGATCGGGTTTCAGGGCGGCAAAGATCTGCTTCACCTCTTCGGCGGGCTTCTTTCGTATCCCCCCTTCGGCTTTGTAGAATTCATTCTGAGCGGAGATAAAGGCGATCAGAGCGGCAAAGATCCGGTCGTCTAAAAAGGAACCTCGGACCAAAGGTCCGCGGACCTTTGGTCCGACACCTGCGGTCCCGCCCGGGAGTCCCAAAAGGGCGCCGTGGAACTCAGACACTTCGGTCTCATCCCCGGTCCTCTGGTCCGCAGATTCTGGCGGCGGAACCGCCGTGTCCCCCCCTTCGGCCCCGGGCACGCGCTCCGAGGGGAAAAGGGTGCTTTTATCGGCGGCGAAGGGGGCCAGCACCGGTTCAAGCAGGGGGTTCAGGGCCAGGTGGAACCCCGCCTTGTCCTGAAAGCGGTACACGATGAGCCGTTCTTCAAGGTTGAGCAGCAAGCTGTGGAGTTCCACGAAGGAATATTCCCCGGTGAAGAAACTTTGCAGATCGGCCGGCGCGGGTTCGTCCAGCGCGGCAATGGCGGCGATGATCCGGTGGTCC
>BNVD01000223.1 GCA_025997835.1 Spirochaetia bacterium | reverse complement strand
CCTACGAAGCGCCGCAACACGGATGTTGCGGCGTGCCTCTTTTTTATTTAAAATTATTTTCACCATATTTTGAAAAAATAATAATACACTGACTTTTCCGCCATATCATTTCTCCAACAAATAAAGATATTCGGTAACATGAATATCACGAGTACCCTGTTCAGCAAGACTGGAAAGATTTCGGCACCCGCGAAAAGTATTATAGGTGGTTTCTAAAACCTGAACTTTACCAAGTTTTTTTAACATATTCTTCATTTCATCAAGAGAAATGAAGCCTTTGGAGTTGAACGATATAAGGACAAATTTTGCTTTTATGGCGGTAACTAGATCTGCTAAAGCAGAATAAGCATATTGTTTTTTATTATATGCAGAACGATTCCAGTCATCAGGAATGCCTGAAATTTTGCTCACCCCTTCAGGATACTTATTTTCAAGTATCAGATTAAGCATAAAATAATTTGATCCATAAGGGTGCTGGTTATAAGGCGGATCCAAATACGCGAGGTCTACTTCCGGCACTTCTTTTACAATCAAATTTGAATCTCCATTATGCACCTTATACTCACAATTAAAATTGCTAAGAACAGGAAAGGGTAATGTAATATTTCCTTTTATACGAAAAAGCGCATCACTGTTGCTGCCGCCGAATTGTCCGATGCCCGTTTCTTTGTTCTTATGAAAACCTTTGAATACACCGGAAGTATTTGCGTGAATTGAAGCTTCCGCAATTAGGGGAGCAAGGAAATATTTTTGATATTGAGCAGGAACAGCATTAATAGAATTTCGTATGGTGTCAATATACATCGCGTTTCTACGGGTATAAAAAACCCGTTCGTCTTTTTGTATATTATTATCGTTTCTCGGGGAATATAATTCAGCGATAATCCCTTCTTTCAAATGCTTGTTTGCGACTTCTGCGAGGAGGTCATAATACATATCCTGTAAAAGTAGTATGTTTATCTCGTCTTTGTTCGACAAATAACATTCACCGGTAATGGCGGCGTATTTTTCTAAATCATTCACCATAAGGAGATGGGAAAATTGTTTGCAATGCCTCGCAACAATACCCGATCCGGTAAAAACATCAAAAATGTCCAGTTTATCCTTTTGAAGGCGTTTTTGGACAAGCCCAATCCCTTTTGTAATAAAGCCCAAAAGAGACCGCTTGTTTCCGATATAGGTTATTATCTGTTTGGTCAAATAGCCTACATTTTCATACAGATCATCAAAAAGGTCAAAATTTGAAGCCGCCGGAACCAAAGATGGTCTTGGCGGATTGACCGAAATATGAGATTTTTTGGTAAGCAGGGTCGCGGGCACAGTCATATTCACATTGTATATGGTTTGAGAAACTTTATTAAAGGTGCATAATTGAAAAAGACTGTTTATTGTGTATATTATTTTATACATTTTTGGCTACATTCTACGGCGGCAAGGATGCCGCCGTTCCCATAAATCTGTGTCCCAATGGCACATAACTTTCACATTATGCGAAGTCAATGACTTGTGATAATTTCACCCCCAAGAATAACGGGGGAATATTTCACCCCCTGGATAAAATAGGAGGCATGAAGTATATCATGAGCAACAAGGAAATGGGACGGCTTACGGCGATTAAAGGGGCAATAGACGGGGCATATACCGTCAGGGGGGTTGCCCGGCGACTTGGGATAAGCGAGCGGCGGGTCAAACAACTCAAGCGGCAGGTACGCACCCAAGGTGTGGGGGCGGTGATCCACGGGAATTCAGGGAGGTGCCTGGCGCCAAGGGAAACCATACCTCGCACTTGCATGAAATGCGGATTATATAATAAAATTGAGCCTGTATTGATCTCCATGTGATAAGGAAAAACAATGGCCATCGCTCAAGAGCTGGTTGTAGACGAGGTAAAGATAAAAAAGGCTGTTCATTCGGGCATTCCTTTAACCATAACCACGTATACCCTGCCCCATGAAATAGAGATGTACATAGGGCAGGTGTTGACCGTTTTTCTTAAGCAGGTATCTCAGGAAAAGCTGAAGGACTACATTGTCTATTGTGTCCAGGAATTGGCGGTAAACGCCAAAAAAGCCAATACCAAGCGGGTGTATTTTTCCGAGCGGGGGCTGGATTTGTCGAATCCCGGCGATTATCAGGTTGGGA
Source organism: Spirochaetia bacterium (assembly GCA_025997835.1). Classification (GTDB taxonomy): domain Bacteria; phylum Spirochaetota; class Spirochaetia; order Treponematales; family Breznakiellaceae; genus BNVD01. The sequence continues at coordinate 1,036 of BNVD01000223.1, read as the reverse complement.
TGGTCAATTTTAAGGAAGAAACCCTTACCAATATCACCCATTACCTGCAGCTGCAAAAAGAAAAGGGCCTGTATATCAAGCTGATTCTGCAAATCAAGCGGAATATTGTCTTTATCGAAGTACGGAACAACGTAGCGGTTACTAAACATGAGTTAATCAGGATACATGACAAGCTGGCCCGTTCCCGGCAGTACGATACCCTGGAAGACGCCCTGTCCCAGGTACTGGACAGCTCTGAAGGCGCGGGGCTGGGCCTGGTGATTATGGTGCTGATGCTGAAAAAAATGGGTCTGGATGAGGACTGTTTTGATATTTTAGGCACCAAAAAGGAGACTATTGCCCGGATCATCGTCCCGCTGGAACATACCCAGGTGGAAAATCTGGCGCTTCTTTCCAAAGCCATTGTGGATAGCGTGAATTCCCTGCCCCAATTCCCGGAAAATATCCTCAAAATACAGAAACTTATCGAGGAACCGGCGGCGGATATGGCAAATATCGCCCGCCAAATATCAATGGACCCCGCGTTAACTGCGGATTTGTTAAAAATCGTCAACTCCGCCCAATATATGCTGGTCAGAAGGGTGGACAACATCTCCGACGCGGCAAAAATGGTGGGCCTCCGGGGCATAAAGAACCTCCTCTATTCCTATGGGACCCAGAAGATCCTGGGGGAAGATACGGCGGACAAACGGTCCCTCTGGAAACATTCCTATAAAACCGCCTTTTTCGCCTACAATCTGGTGAAGAATTTCCGCAAGGACCGCAATCTTTTGGACGATGTCTACGTGGCGGGCATACTCCATGACATGGGGAAAATAATCTTTTCCAGCGTTCACCCCCAACTGCTGAAAAAAATCAAGAATTTTTGCACCGAAAAAAATATTCCCGCCGCTACCTTTGAGGATCTCGCCGCCGGAATGAACCACGCCGAAATCGGCGCCCTGGTAGCGGAAAAGTGGAATTTTCCGGAAGGGCTTATCTGCGCCATCCGCTTCCACCATGACCCCCTTTCGGCGCCGCCTGCATACAAGGATTT
>BNVD01000222.1 GCA_025997835.1 Spirochaetia bacterium | reverse complement strand
CACCCCCCCCCCCCCCCCCCCCCCCCCCCCCCCCCCCCCGCCCCCCGCCGCCCCCCCCCCCCCTCCCTTCCCCCTACCCTCCCTCATCTACCGTCTTCTGCTACAAACAAAAACACTACTTTCCATACCCATACACTTATTATTTTTTTCTTATTGGCTTCTCTTATTTTTTTTTTTTTTCAGAAAAGAGGACAAAAGGTTTTTCCCGGGGGGGGGGGGGTTCAAGAGGTTTCCTCCCCCCCTACAAAAAAGCGGGGGGAAAAAAAAAGGGTACCCCCCCCCCCCCCCCTCCCCCCCCCCCCCCCCCCCCCCCCCCCCCCTCCAAACAAAAACATCGCAAACCTTTCACGTAATACGTTATTCCACTATTGTTAATGCGCTCCCGGAATTGCCCATTAAACCCCCAAACAAAAAAAACGCCCCACAACCCTTTCTGGCTGCGGGGCGCATGGCAGCAACTAATATGCCGTTACATTATCAGCATCAATCTCGACTGTTTCGCCTTTTTGTTTTAATATACCGATGCCTAATTCTTTGGCTTTTTCCAGAACATTAGCATAAAAAGACATACTGCCGATACCAAGGTAAATCTTGTAATTTCTATAATAAGGAAAAAGTTCACGGAAATTCTGTACTTTTTTTGTTACCAGTTTTTCTAAATCATTTTCGTGAACCTTGTATTTCACCTCAATAATTGCAACGGCAACACCGTTATACATTACTATATCAAATTCGTCTTTCAGATTACCGTCTTTCGCTTTCATACTACGTTCCAGTTCATCAAATTTTTGCCCTGCAAACATTTTTTTGTCGTCCAGTGCATTTACAAAATATTCTTCCGCAAAAGCTCCGTTGTTATTCCCTATACCCCCTAATTCTTTGGACATTTTTTTTACCGCTTCTGATATTTCCGTTATTTTTTTGTCCGTTTCCTTGCATTGTGCGTCCGTTTCTTTGAATCTTTTGTCCGTTTCTTTGAACAAGTCCTTTAGCTCTTTAAACCCTGCAAGAATACCTTCATCGGTTATTTTTTCTGGCATATTTTTCTCCTCCATGTTTTAATATAGTGCAATCCCAGCCTGCCTGTCAACAAAAAAAACGCCCCACAACCCTTTCTGGCTGCGGGGCGTTTGTTAAACAGACACATACGCGATAGCGTTTAATAAATCCGTCCATCTTCCCTGTTAAAATCAATGGGCGGCTGACCCGGCGGGATACGGAAGGAAACAATGGTCTTTCCACCGCTGTTTGACATGGCTAAGTCTCCTTTGGTAATTATATCCATACCAATAATGACTTCGAAATCATCGTTGTCAAAAAATTCGGTGACGTGCACATTGTTTATTGAAACTGTGTTAGGCAGTAATATATCAACCAGATAGACCTTTGCCGGTTCAATGCCGTGTACTCCCTCGACATCACATAGGTCTATAAACGTAAGTCCCAGATGCTTGGCAAGCCTCTGGCTGATACAGGAATTGGTCGCACCAGTGTCCCACAAAGCCGGAACATCAACTTGGTTAAAACCTGTTCCAAAGGCATTGCAGAAAGATCGGGCTTCCCCGATTGAAACAGGGGCTATTATACTCATCAATAAGTTATCTGCCGTGAGGGTATACGCGAGTGGTTTAATCGCTAGTCTCCGCTGTACCGAAATGTACCCGGTTATTACGGTAGAACATTGTGTCCATTCCCCGCGGCTTGCATTGTCTGAGCATGAAGGTACCCGGTGCGTGATTATTGCGCCGCATATCTATCAGGGCTTCCTGCTCGTCCTTGTAATATCCCAAAACATGAGCATCTTTGAGAATTACCAAATCACCAAGATGATTTTTTACTATATCATCCTGGTGAGCCTTGTAATAAAAATAATCATCTTGCATCATATTGTTTTCAGTATAGTACAAGATGTTCTTTATGTAAAGTTGACGATAGATGGTCCCCCAAACAAAAGCCGCTTCCGGAGCCCCAGTCTCCTGTGCTGTCAGTGTTGTCCGTGGTCAACAAAAAAAACGCCCCCCAACCTTTTCTGGCTGCGGGGCGCATGGGCAAACACACCAGTATGCGGTCTTAACTACCTGCTATAGTGAACGTTTTCCCTTTCCGTTTTAAAGCGGCTGCGGTAATTTTACAACCAGGCATTGCTACAGTTCCAGCTATAGACGTCTTAGCTGTGGAGTAGTAAAGAACTACATTCGTAGTCGTAGTCGTCGTTTGTAAGGTGGCAGTACCAAGAGCGGTCCATGCTGGAGTAGCGGCCGTCAAAAGGCTTATATTAGCCCCGCTTGCCGCATTCAGTAAGACACGCATAGTAGGATCAGTAAAGGTGACCGTAAACGTATTCTTGGCGGGGGTGATCGCTGCCAGTACTGTCGTAATATTAACCTCCTCCGGCGCGGGCACCACAGCTGTGTGGAACGACGAGATAGTCTTGGGGATTTGGATATACAGGAACTTGTCAGGGGCGGCAGTAGTTCCACCAACACCAAACCTTAGACTACCTGCCGATGCCGCCGTTGTGGTACCGTTATATCTCGTATCGTTGAAGACAATGCCCGTGGTTGCTATAGTCCCAATTGCCTGATACTCCAGGTCGGTATTTACTGCTAATGGTGAGCCAAAAGTCGCACCAGTGGATAGCGGAGTAACACCAGCCATTGCATAACCTGTTGCAATAACCACTTCTACCGCACCGCTGTTAGCGGGGACCTGGGTCTTTGCTAACTTCACACCATACAAGCCCGTCTTGGCGACCGTTCCTGTTTGACCAGGGGTTAACCCCTTTAGGTATACGGCGTGGTTGAGTCCGTCATTAAGGCTCACGGTGCCGTCTAATGACATAGCATTTAGGCTGTTGTCATACTGCGTAAGTTCATATACAGAAAAGTCCTTGGCATTGTCTGCGCTTGAAATACCGGTTATCGTATAAGGATCTGAACTACCAGCTGGCATGTGATTGCTATCAGTGTCGTTGAAAGCAAATGCACCCTCAAGAGCACCCGCGCTCGAGCTGTAAGCCCCAGCGTGAACAGTACCCCACGCAATAGTGGAGACGTTACTAGCAGCCTGTTGCGCTTTCCCAGGGGATCGTCACACACCGACAAAATATGGTAAAAAGGGGGTATGGGAATACGATTTGTGGAGATAGATCGGGAGACGCCGATGCTGATACCGGTAGATTTA
>BNVD01000221.1 GCA_025997835.1 Spirochaetia bacterium | reverse complement strand
GGCTCCCCGTGGAGCACCATACCCACGATAAAGCCCCCCAGCGCATTGATTATGGTGATAAAAATCCCCACCTTGACGTTCCCGGAGATAAACTTGCTGGCCCCGTCCATAGCCCCGTAGAAGTTGGCCTCCTGGGTCATCTCGTTCTTCCGTTTCTGGGCTTCTTCCTCGGTGATGGCCCCGGAATTGTATTCCGCCTCAATGGCCATCTGTTTGCCGGGGAGCATATCCAGAGAAAACCGGGCCGCCACTTCGGATATACGCACCGAACCCTTGGTGATCACCACCATCTGCACCGCGATAATCACGATAAAGATGATGATCCCCACTACAAGACCTTCGGTTCCACCGGCCCCATTGGAACCCACCACAAATGAGGCAAAGGCCCGGATCATCCTGCCGTCAAACCGGGAGCCCTGGGTCAGAATGAGCCGGGTGGAAGATATGTTCAGTGCCAGCCCGAAGACGGTAATCACGAGAAGAACCGTGGGAAAGACACTAAAGTCCGTGGCCTTCTTGGTATAGAGGACGATCAACAGAACGAGCAGGGAGAGGACCAGATTCATGGCCATCAGGGTATCCAGCAGTACCGTAGGGAGGGGGATGATGATCATGATCACCACCGCTATCACGCCAACGGCGATAAAGAGGTCCTGCTGATTCCCGAAAATATCGTTTAACCGGCTTCCGGGCCGGGCCGCATCTGCCATTTTTTACATCTCCCCTACGCGCCCATCCTGGCGCGGTTGTCCATGTTGTACACATGGCTCAAAATGGCCGCCACCGCTTCATAATACTGTAGCGGGACCGTATCCCCCACCTCAGTTTCCGCATATAAGGCCCGCGCCAAAGGCCTGTTTTCCACGATAGGTACCTCGTTCTCCCGCGCTATAGCCTTGATCCGCTGGGCCATCTCATCCTGTCCCTTGGCGGTTACCTGCGGGGCCTGCATAGAGTCCCGGTTGTATTCCAGTGCCACGGCGAAGTGGGTCGGGTTGGTGATCACTACATCGGCCTTGGGTACGTTGGCAATCATGTTCCGGCTCATAATCTCCTGCATCCTTTGACGTATCCGCTGGCGGATACGGGGATCCCCCTCGTACATCTTCCGCTCTTCCTTCAACTCCTGAAGACTCATCTTTAAGGATTCCTTGTGCTTCCAGCGTTGAAAGAGTATGTCCGGGATGGCGAGCACCAGCAACAGCACCGCGCATATAATGAGCATCCGTACCGCTATCGAAGCCACCAGGGTAAGCCCCGTCCAGGCGCTTGCGGTTTGCAGGTTCATCAGTTCCTCAATCTTCGAGCGGATCAAAACGAACGCCACCCCCCCGATGATGATCATCTTGAGGACGGACTTGCCGAAATTGAAAAGCCCCTCCACGGAAAAGAGCGTCCGCTGGAAGTACTGCCCAAAGTGGGGTACGATCTTGGAAAAGTTCGGGACCAACGGCTTGGTGGTAAAGAGCAGCCCCGTCTGGACCAGGTTGGCAAAAATCGCCGACACCATGGAAACCAACACGATAGGCAGGACCAGCCGGATAAAATACTGAAAAAAGGCCAGCGCCATAAGGCGGTCATTCACCGGGTCCAGTTCGGTGATCCGGGAAAAGTAGAACGTTATCATCTCTACGCAGGTTTTAAGCATGGATGGCGCCAAAAACAGGAGGGCCACCGCCGGCAGAAGCAGCACCAGCGCCCCGGTCAGTTCCTGGCTCTTGGCGACCCGCCCTTCCTCGCGGGCCTTGCGTATCTTGTATTCCGAAGGCTCCTCGGTACGCCCTTCATCCTCCGCCGCAAACCACTGGAGGTCCATGTTAAGGGCGGCCAGGTATTCAGGAGGGTGCCAGGCACCTTTTTTGAGCGAACCGGGTCCGAAAAGGTGCCTGGCACCAGTGCGTTGCATCATGAGCCGCCCCCAATCTGTACGCCGATTTTGGTATAGAGGTCCGCGATGTTCCTGAAACCGGCGTCAATCATCCGGCTAAAGGTGTCCACCATAAAGGGCATGGTGAACAGAATAAGGGCAAAGGCCACGGTGATCGAAATGGGGAACCCTTCGGAGAGGATGTTGATCTGGGGGGCGGCCTTGGAAATAAGCCCCGTAGTAAGGGAGGTGAGGAACAGGGTCCCCAATATGGGCAGGGAAATGATCATGGCGTCCAGAAAAAGCCCGGTAAGCCCTTTAAGGAGCATGGCGATTACCGTTTCCCGCCCCGCAACCAGACTCATAATGCTGATCGACTGGATGGACCGCCAAAAGCCCCCCAAAAAGAGCTCCCGGAACCCGTTCAGGGAGATAAACACCAGCATAGCTACCATGTTGAGGTACTGGCCCATCATGGGGTTTTCCACCTGGGAGAGGGCATCGAAGGTTTGGGCCGCGCTGAACCCCATCGGAAGGGAGAAAAACTGTCCGGCGGTGGCAAAGGCGGCAAAGATGATGTTGAGGTAAAAGCCCAATATAATGCCGATAAGGGCCTCTCCAATCACCAGAAAGAAAAAAGAAAGGCCGTAGGCGTTGATTTCCCAGCCGCTGACCAGTGCGGTAGGAAAGGCGGCGTAGGCGGCAAACCCCGCCAGGGCAATCTTCGCCACCTGGGGAATGGATTCGGAGGAGAGGAGCGGAGCGGTTTCGATCATAGCCAGCGCCCTGACCGCAATCAGGAGAAAAGCCGGCGCCGCTTTGAGAATTTCGTTAATCACCCCGCTATCCACGTTTTCCCCTCCCCGTTCTTTCAATATTTTCGTTCCAGCTCTACCGTTTTAGCCGTAAAGCTGTGCAGTTTGCTGGGACATAAAGTCCCTTGGGCAAACTGCGAGCGATGGCCGATAAACGCCTCCGGCGTTTATCGAGCCATCGCAGGAATCAGCGCAAACAACTGCACCGTATAATCCCCCAGATGGCGAAACATCCAGCCCCCCGCCAGGCCTAACACCAGCAGTATCGTCATAACCTTGGGCACAAAAGTCAGGGTTTGCTCCTGAATCGAGGTAGTAGCCTGAAAAATCGCCACCACCAGTCCCACCACCAGCGCAGAAAGCAACAGGGGTGCCGCCAGCATCAGGGTCTCCAGAATACCCCGCTGGAGAAGAGAAGTAATATCGCCGATACTCATCCAGACTCCTATTTAATAAACGAATTGACCAACTGATCCCGGCCTTTATCCTCAATGAACTAACCGTGGGCTTCAAGATTGGGA
>BNVD01000220.1 GCA_025997835.1 Spirochaetia bacterium | reverse complement strand
TAGCCGCCGCTTACCGCTTTTTTGAACAAGTCCACGGTATTAACCAACCCTAATTCTTTGTAACTGGTCATGTAACACTCCTTGAATGCTTTTTTTGGCAAAATGATAACCCAGCTTAGACCGGGCTTAAAAATGAGTATAGCATATCCTCACCTCATAGACAAGCGGAGGCGGGGTGCGTATAATGGTGGTACATGGGGAAAAAAAGGCGGATCATCATCATTGCGGTCCCTTTGTCGATAGGTATACCGCTGCTTGCGGCGGCCTTGGCCTTTGTGTTTCGCCCGCCGGTCCTGATGGTTTCCGATCCGGTCTTTGACAGCCTCTACGGGGTTCTGCGGGGCAGGATTAAACAGGCGGAAGTCTCTATCAGGCTTTGGCGGCGGGTTAAAACCGTGCGGATCGCCGATGATGCCGGGGAGGATGTGGCGGTCTTTACCGTTCGGTCCGCGGCGGAAACGCCCTTTTGCGTTCTGTTTCCCTACCGGTATTACAATGAAGCGAAACGGTATGCCGGTGAAGCTCCCGGAATTCCCGTGGCGGTCTTCCGGGGACGGGTTCGGGACCCTTCAGAGCCGGTGGCGGCGGAAAACTTCCATATACTTGGGACCGATTCGGTCCTGGATTTTTACCGGGCGGGGCAATGCGCCGCGATTTTTGCCCAGAGTGGATCTGCGGTAAAGAGAAAAGTCTCCCCGGACGGTGAGAGCGCGGAAGAAGGGGAGAGCCCTGTTTCGGTGGAAAATGAACCGGGGGAGGTTTTTTTATTGCAGGATGATCTTGTATCCGATGGCGACCGGGATGCTTTCAGCCGGGGTTTGGCGGAAAAGGGCCATGAGCGGACGCCGGTGTATCAAAACGCGGGGACGGCCTTTACGCCCCGACCGAATACGGCCTGCGTTGTTACGAGCGGAGCAGCCCAGAACTTTCTTGAACAGAGTCTGGATATTCCCGTCCTGCTGTTTTCCTGGCTCGATCCGGCACTGACTCCCGCCAGGATAAAGCTCATCTTTGACGATTCCCCCTGGGCGCTGGCGGTTCCAGCGGTGAAGATCATAGGGCGGCAGGGGGAGGCCGGTACCATGCAAGATATCCCTTCAGAAATTCGGCTGTTAAGCCGAAGAATAAACGAGCGGGAACGGCTGGGAAATATTAGACGGGCCATTCGTTCTCAATATATACCTTGAAAATATCAAAAATTGTCAATAATATTGATGAAAATCATGCAAAGTGTTTGACAAAGATGTGACAAGTATCTATAATCTGACTTGACCTCTTTTCAAAGGGACAGAAGAAGGAGTAAGGGATGAAACATACTGGTTTCAAAGCTGTTTGGCTGATTCTTTTGGCGTCGATGGCGGTAGTCTCCGTTTTTGGAGATGAACATACCGCTAATATCGAAGCTAAACCGCTGGATTCATTTGACGGTGAGTCCGGTTACGTATGGAAGGCTGCCGGCAGTAAGTTCGCCTCTACCATTGACGGCGAATCGTTTCCTAAATTGAACTATGTAGCCGCATGGCCTACAGCTGTTTACCGTTCGCCCCCAGAGGGGCGGGACCTCAAGGCGCTGGGCGTTTGGGGTAGGTTTGATCGCCGGGGCTATAACTATGTGGATATCTATGCCACTTCCGGCGAGGGGGATGACGCCGCACCTGCGGAAATCCCGATTCCCGGCCGGGCTCAGGTGCTGGATCTCTGGGTGTGGGGTTCCAACCTCAATTATACCCTGGAAGCGTATGTCCGGGATCATTTGGGCGTGGTCCATATCATCCCCTTTGGAACCCTCCATCATACGGGATGGAAGAACCTCCGGGCGGCGGTTCCGGCGGCGATTCCCCAGTCACAGCGGGTTCTGCCGCGGTATGCCGGACTGCACTTTGTCAAGTTCCGGGTATGGACTCTGCCGACCGAGCGGGTTGATAATTTCTATATCTACTTTGATGAATTCAAGGTACTTACGGATACGTTTGAAACCTTCTACGATGGTGAAGAACTGGCGACTCCCGAACGGATCCAGGAATTCTGGTCCGGCGGTTCGGGAAATAATTAAGGAGGCCCCGGATGAAACGGTATATTGTTTTTGCAGCCCTGCTGCTTGCCGTGAGCGGATTTGTATGCGCTCAAACTGAAGTTGGCGGTCCCAATGCGGCGGCCATTGGTACGGATTCGGCCCAACAACACCTGAAAGAGATTTCGGTTGACAAATTTGAGCTTGAAGGTAACTGGCGTTCCACCATGTCCTCCGATACCGGGTATACGATTACCCGGCTTTTTGAAGGCGGGCCTCTGGGTAAGGAGCCGGTGCCGGAAGAGGCGGACCTGAACATTCCCGACAAGTATGTACTGGGTACCCGGGTCGACTTCCTCCACCGGGGTCACGCGAGCTTTACCCTGTATCCTGTCCGGCCCGTCCCGATTGAGGGTATTACCAAGACCATTTCGGTCTGGGCGGTGGGCCGTAACTTTAATCATGTCTTAAATGTGCTGATTCAGGACTTTTTCGGCCGTACCTATGAACTGTATATGGGTAAACTGAACTTTCAGGGCTGGAAAAAGCTCACCGTTGCGGTTCCACCCCAGGCGGACGACGGCCGTAACGGCGTGGTTCAGCGGAATTACCACTATTATAACCAGATGGGCATTAAAATCGTCGGTTTCCGGGTCGATGTTGATCCCATGGATGCCGAGGGCAGCTATTACATCTACCTTGACGACCTCCGCGCGGTTACCGACCTCTTTGCCGAGGACAGCCGCGACGAGGACGACATGAGCGACGCCTGGTAAAAAAAGCCGGGGGTTTGATAAGGAGCCGTAAACATCGCGTAAAGCGGTGATTACGGCTCTTTTTTTATACGCTATTTTGCCCGCCGTACCCGGTAAACCAGGGCATTTCCCTTTTTGCCGACCCGTTTAACCAGTTCCATTTTCGTCAGTACATAGAGGGCCTTTCGGGCGATGGCCGGTAGTATCTTTGCCCGCGCTCCCAGGTCCTGGACGGTGAATTCCTCATTTTTTGTGAAGGGTACAAAGCGGTAATAATCTTCACGGCAGAGAAGGGTGATGGTCTCCCGGCAGGCAAGAAGGGTCTTATCGGCAATGCTGGCGCCGTGCCGCCGCCAAGAACCGCGGCCGTCCTTGATCCGCCGTTCCGCCGTGTCCACCAGGGCAAGCTCAATGGTGACGTTCGGCGTCAGGGGAAGTTCCGGGGCAT
>BNVD01000219.1 GCA_025997835.1 Spirochaetia bacterium | reverse complement strand
GTTCCCGGCAAAAATCCCCGCGGACACTTCCAGTGTCACGTCCCCTTTTGTCCAGGTGATGGCGGGGATGATGTAGCAATCGCTGTCCTCTATCCCCCAAATCGCCGTGGCCCGCAGTTCCAGGGCGTTACGAAAAAAAGAACGCGACAGGCTGGCGATGAGCCGGGTAGAAGTTACGTTTGTTCCCGCTTCTATGTCAAAGACCGGTTCATCCCCTACCCTATCGTCCAGAAGCCGGATGCTCTCGTTGACCTGGAGGTTCACCGTGATCCCCGCAGCGGGAATATCCCGGTCAAAGCCCACGGACCAGACAACGGAGGGGTTATAGACAAGCCCGTCGTCCCCTGCAAGGTCGGACGTGATGTTTGCCGCAAGTTCCGCCCGGAGGTTGAAACCCAAAAGAACCTGGGCGTAGTCAAGGCCGATTTGGTGGTAGCGGTTGTAGGCGGCATCGAACAATCCGGGGGTCAACGCGGCCTCGACGCTTGCCTTAGCCGGCGCCGCGGCAACGGACGCCGTATCCACAGTGCCGCCCGTCATGATCTCCGTCACATACGCCGTATAATAATCCTGTACCGCACGCAATAATTCGGCATACCCGGCTTCCGCTACCGTTACCGCAGGACGGGAAAGAAAGCCGTTATAGTATTGCAGTCCCAAATCAACCTGACCGATGGTGGTAGTAAACCGGAGCCCGCCCTGAACATATTCCAGTGCCGATGTATCGGGAAGGAGGCTGCCCTGATCAATGGGAACCCCTTCGATGGGACTGGGAACAGCGGCTACTATGGGCGCCACACCAGGATTTGCCGCCAGCATCCCGCCCAGCAGAGAATACAGATCGGATCGGATTTGACCTTCTATGTTCCCGGCAATACGGCTCACCTGTACCGGGGCCCACCGGCCGTCTTGAGAAAACCGGGCGCTTTCAAACCAGGGGACGAAGACCCCTTCAATTTTGGAGAAATTGCCGATGCCGTAGCTTGCGTGGAGCAAAGGCCGGGCAATCTTGATACTCTGGATGTCTGTCATGTTTGAAAGGTCCGTATAGTCCAAGGGGTTGATTACATCCAGCGGGCCCAGGGTGTCGGCCTTGCCCCAGGTGAGTTTTCGTAAACCCCCTTCAATGTTGAAATTGCCGTAAAAGGCCCGCACGTAGGCTTCGTCGATAGACAGTATTTGTGCGGGATCGGTAACGTTTGGGGAAAGGTTGAGGTCGATTACCGCGTCGGCATTGGAACCTGAGGCTTTAAAATTCAGGGCGCCTGAAAATATATCACCCACCCGGATATTTTTCAATGTTTTTTTTGACTCAAGCTCACCGGTAAAAAGCAGTAATTCTGCGGATACTTCCCCGCCGACCGTCATACCGCGGGCAAGGGAACCGCCGTCTGCGGGGATGGCCGCCTCACCCCCAGGCGTATCTCCAAAACCAAAGCCGAAATCATCCTGAGCGTGAAGCGGCACAGCGGCAGTTGACAGTAATACTGCTGTTATAGCCAATGGCAGAACGTCCGCTTTTACGACAAGCCTTTTCATCACTATCTCCCGGTTTCAAGATACGTAGTGGTAAAGACCCGCTCTGGAATGGTATCATCGTACTTCATAATATCATTATATATGGTGGTCGATGTTCCCGCAGTAATGGTACTCATCTTCGTTTGCATCGGCGTTAAGCGGCCCTGTATATCCCGGACATCAGACATTTCCATACGCTTTACCAGCGTATTCCGCTTGTCGTAAAGGTCAATCCGGTAATTCACCAGCGTATCCTTGTCAATCCAGCTCACCGTGCGGGAATATTGATAAGACGAATCCTTTGGCTTCGATTCAATCACATAACAGATTTTGCCGTCGAGCGTTTCTTCCCGCAGCAACGTGTGAGTGTCAAGGTCCGTGTCGCGGCTTGCCGAGGAGATGTCGTCGTAGGACATATCGGTGCCCATGAAACTGCCTGATCCTTCGGACGCAGCAATCCTGCGCACCTTGCCCAGACTCGGCAGGAATATCCACTGATCGGTAGCGCCGTTTTTGGCCTCCATAGTGAGGAACCGCGTACCCCTGACGCTGGCAGGACTCTGAAACTGAATTATCATGCGCGTACCGTTGGGGCCGTCCTTGGAATACTCGTCAACTACCCGTTCTGTGGTGGAGCCGTTTTTGGCGGTAATCACCATCCGGGCCCGCACCGATGTGGTGGTCGATTTAATGCGGTTCCTGGATGAATGCACAATTTCCGCCGCTGTCTGTGCAAACAACGCAGTTGTAAACAACACGGTTGTAGACAACAGCAACACTACCGAACATACTATCGCTTTTTTCATCACGCACTCCTTTTAGCGTATTCTGTAATAAATTTCGGCTTTACAAATAACAGCAAAGCCGGTACAACGATTAAGCCCACGATAGCGCTTAACAGCAGGGAAAGCGCCGTCAAGAGGCCGAATTGGGCCAGCATCACAAAGTTTGAAAAGATCAACACCACAAAACCCGCGCCGGTGGATACCGAATCGGTGATAACCGCGAGGCCCGACGTGCGGTAGGCTGATTTAAGAAAATCCCCCTTACCGCCTGATTCCCGGTACGCACTCTTGTACGCCTCTAGAAAGTGAATGATATAATCAATACCGATACCAAGGGTGAGGCTGGAAATCAGCGCGGTGCCGACGTTCAGTTTGATCCCGGAAAAGCCCATGATGGCGAAATTGACCAATATCAGGATCCCCAGAGGAAGTACGCTGATAAGCCCCGCAATAAATGAACGGTTCACGATGGTAATGATGATGAAAAGGGAAATCACCGCGATGGCTATCGATGTCCACAGGGAACCCACGATACGGTCGTTGACGGAGCCTTCCACCACCGCGCCGCCGCCGATGATCACCTCCACATTTTTGGGAAAGTTTTCATCCACATAACGGCGAATCTCGGCAATTGTATGATCTGTGTCTTCCTGCCCCGAAATACGCAGTTGTATGGTTGTCTTGATTGCCGTCGGTTCCAGAGGATCGTTGGCGTAGTCACTGATGTTCCCCGCCAGCAGTACCAGATAGTTTGAAACCAGTGCCTGCAATTCTTCAGGCATCTGTTTTCCGTACCGCACCGGGTCGGCGGGGATTTCGTAATACGCGGCCCCCTCGTAATTCACTTTTTTCTTTAAGAACGCAACCAGATCGCTGGCGTTCATTTGGCGGTGCGAGGAGGCCGCACTGTCCAGCAGCGCGAGGAGTTCCGGCGTGGAAAGCGGAGCATCGGGGAGA
>BNVD01000218.1 GCA_025997835.1 Spirochaetia bacterium | reverse complement strand
ATTAATATTAATATTAATATTAATATTAAAGTGGATGGGGGTGGTGAAGGGAAAGAGGAAAAAGAAAGAGAATGAGAAAAAACAAGGAAAATGAAGGATAATATGGAGAAAAGACAAAAGGAAAAAGTAGATGGGGGAAAGAAATTTTTACGAACAAAAGGAAAAAAATATCCAAATTGTCAAGAAAGTTATAAAAATATAAAGAAAAAACTTCTGCCATATTCCAGCCGCAAGTTCGTAAAAATTCCTTGCCCCAATCAACTTTTTCCATAAGGATTTTCGCCATATAAGCCGGCATTGGCCTTGTTTTGGCTAATTCTCTTGCTTCATCCTCTTTCCCTTCATCCCGCAAGCGTCCGCATTTTATTCCAATTGCAAGCCGTTCATCCAATGTCATTAGACGGTTCTCTACCATAATTTGCCTCCTCTGTGTATTTTAGCATATTTTTCATCATCAATAAAGAATTTGACCATTCATTCCTCTTCATCCATCGTGGCGGCAGACACCTTTTGAGGAACCTTCGACAGGGCAAAATCATAGACCGCCTGGGCCTGTGCGATGGCTGTTTGGGTCATTTTTTCATCAACAACGATTCCACCGGGGTACCCGCGGACTAGTAAGTCCGAAGCCTCAATACCGTAAGGGCTTAGGTTTGAAGCGGCCTCCAAAACCGTGCTAAAAGAAGTATCCAACTCCATACACTCCCGGCAAAGTACCCCAAGGTCATCTATATCTATTCGCGACGGGTCTTTTCCCTTGTATTGCAAATACCCTTTTAAAGCTTTCTCTGCGGCCTGTTGGCAGTGAAAACAGGATACGCTTGGGCACTTCGGCGACATATTCTCATAAGTATATTTTGCCACAAACAAATCATTACACGCTATAGTAAACCATTGCTTTGTAATACTCATACTTATCATGTAATAACACTCCCTTTTCGGTGATTGTGTGTTCTATGGGTATTTGCCACAGTTGTCGTAAATTGTGTAAACCATACGGCCTCATTTTCCAGATGAACTTCCAGTTTAACTGTGTTATCAGGCTGGCAGATGATTATTTCATTGGTATTGGTATCTGGTATCATCAGTTTTTCTCTACCTCCATAAGTTTATCTTCACCTTGGTCCCCAATGGTTCTGAATACTTGCGTCTTTGCATTGTCCACTCGGGTTATATCAACGATCCTTGAATCATTTTGTCTTAACGCTGTTAAATGTAAAATTCTAAAGCATATGGGACTATCAATAATGCCACCTTCAAGTATTTGCTTTTCAGTATCAGCAAATACATAAAAACCATTTTCCTCTAATTCCTGTAGCATATCATTGACACGCTTTGTAACACGTACAAATTCAAGCGGTTCACCAATTGTCAAATCAGCCTCGTCAATAACTTCTTGTATAAAACCCCCTACTAATTCAACTTCATCTGTCGAAAGATCACTAGGAAAATCCTGATAAAAACTATCCACATTTTTGGCCATTTCCATAAGCTCTTTTCCATTGTTTATTCGTGGAAGTTTTTGAGGAATATTTTCTTTGATACGTTTTATCCTAGCGGGTTTAATAGTTTCTTCATGAGACAGTTTGGTCTCAACCCATTCTTCGTGATTCTTTTTTATTAGATACAATACATCAGTAGTATATGTTTCGGTTTGGTCATCAATCATTTTGTGGTGTGTTTTACACAGTATTAATAAATTATCAAACAAATCTATTAACTTAAGGTCATAATTAGAATCATAGCGTGGACCATTTGCCCGTCCAGAAATTATATGACATTCATCGCCAACAATGGATTCTTTATCCTGTTCAGATTTATCTAGTACTAATTTCTGTCTGCAAATAGCACACCTGTTTCCTGAACGTACCCAGAGAATTTTTCTTGTCTTATCAGATATGGCCATAGATTTTCATCCTTCCCCCTCCACCACCCTAATCTCCTCATCCGTTAACCCATACAACCGATACACCGCCTCGCCAATCTGCCCCTCCACCGCCCCAATCTGCCGCCCTATCACCGTTTTCACCTGTGGGTTCGGCTCATCATGTTCCTTGCGCTTCAACTCAAGTATTTTATCCACAAGCGCAACAAGGCTGTCGTGGGCGGTTTTGTCGGCGGGTTTGATTATGTCAATAACGGGGATTGGCAAGACAGCAATATGTCCACGCTTGACTTGTGCCAATGCTTCCCCCTTTTCATTATTGATAATATTTTGATAATACCAATTCAAAAATTTGGAATTGATAAGACCAAGGATATATTTTAATGAAATATGCGCAAGCGGAATATTTACAATGGTATAAAGGTTGTCTCTGACAATAAATTTATCTTCATCGTAAGTTGCTATTAACGAATCCCCGGTCTGTCGGATTATAATTTTAGGAAGTTCATAAGACGCAGAATATCTCGGTTCTGCAAGCCAGTCTCCAAACTTTATCCAATAATCTTGATTCCATAAAGTCTGATATTTATTCATCATACTACCGCGCAACAAAGGGACGAATGAATCATCTATCCGTTTTTCGGATACGTATGGTTTTGCTTCAACAATCTTCTTTGTTTGTGCTGGTTTACCTTTACCAACCTGAAAAGGTTTTGTTCCCTGTGTAATTTTACAAAGAGAATCTAGTTTTGGAAATAAATTTACTTTATCTTTTATCGACTGGTATTCACTTCTATCAAAAATATTGAATGGTTGGCCATCTAATGCGATTACTTTACCTTGATTGATATTTTGCGTATATACAAGAATATCCTTATCATAGAAATCAATGGTAATATCAGTATCTTTATCTCTTGAATTTTTAAAAATAATTATTTCTGTATCTACAACAGCATCTTTGAATACCTTATTTGAATAATGGACAATGTTTTTAACATCAATATTATTGAAAATGTATTTACGCAATTCCTTGGCTGTTAGATTCAACAACCATGTATTTGGTATAATCAAACCGATCGAGCCATTCTTAGACAATAAGTTTATCCCTTTCTCAATGAAAAACAAATAACTATCGTATTGATAATTTGGGATTGAAAATATTTTTTGCAAATATACTTGTTCATCTTGTAAAAAACTCGCCCCATACGGCGGATTCCCAATCACCGCATCAAACCCTCCCGCCTTGAACACCCCCGCAAACTCCTTCTCCCAATCAAAGCAATTCACCTTAAACTGTTCTTCGTCGGTCAGGCCCAAATCACCCTGGGTATAAAAATCCGTCCCGATTAAACTATTCCCGCACTTGATGTTATCTTCAAGG
>BNVD01000217.1 GCA_025997835.1 Spirochaetia bacterium | reverse complement strand
CGCAGTAATCACTCACATACAAAGGGGCAAACATGACGATCCGGTTTCCGTAGATATGCTTTTTTATGTTATCGGCAATCGAAAAAATACGATTCGTATATTTTGGATCGGTACTCGTCAGGAGGGCGGCAATTTCCCGGTGGTTAAGCCCTTCAAAGCGCTCGGCCTTGTCAAGCGATTGTGTGATCTCCCGGTCGTCCGCATTCTTCGATTTGGCAAGCAGAGCTTCGATGTAGTGCTGGTCAATAAAGTTTTCGTGGCTGT
The DNA here is from genome assembly GCA_025997835.1 of Spirochaetia bacterium. GTDB lineage: Bacteria > Spirochaetota > Spirochaetia > Treponematales > Breznakiellaceae > BNVD01. The sequence continues at coordinate 3,009 of BNVD01000217.1, read as the reverse complement.
CTGCGGATTGCATATATCCCCCTCTCAAGACCCCGTGGGTAAAATTTTAGTTTTTGAATGGAGGTATTGGTCACATAGCAAACAGTGACGAACATTGATAATGCCCGATTGTTCGGCTGTGTTCCCTCAACCGGCCAGAAAATCACTAAGCCGCCAAGGTTCTTCAATAGATGCCTCAAAACCGCAAGACGTTTACTATCTCAAAGTTCAAGGCTGATTACATGGTATCGCACGAAGGGGACAATGACAAGCCTTTCAGTGCCTTTTTTCAGGGCAAAGCATTTAGAATATAGTAGAAAATTTGCTTATTTCCGGGAGATGAATTATTCTTAAGGAATATCATGAACGTAAAGGGGTATTGTATGAAGATTGTATTCAATATGAGTATTGTATTGGCGATGCTGGCAATCCTCTTTACCGGGTGCCACAAGATTACCGGCGATGACGACACCACCGCTCCGGCGAAGGTAGGCAAAATAAAAGCAATCGCCGGAGACGCAGAGGTAGTCCTTACCTGGACCGACCCCAAGGACCAGGACTTTGCAGAGGTGGAAATCACCTTTAGCCCTATCAACGATGATGTGGACCAGCCGGTTATCGTGAGTGCGGGAGAAGAAACCGCCACGATTACCGGCCTGACCAATGGCAAGAAATATACCTTTACCGTAACGACCAGAGATACCACCGGTAACATCAGCGCCGCAGTTACCGTAAAGGCAACCCCCAAGCTGCCCGACGCCGTTGCCGCCCCCACCGCCACTCCGGGGGAGGGAACATACGCCGAACCCCAGACGGTAACGCTCGCTACCACTACGGCAGAGGCGAACATCTATTACACCATTAACGGAACTCCCCCCACGGCAAACAGTACCCAGTACACCGCCCCTTTTACGGTAAGCATGGGAAGCACCCTGAAAGCCATCGCGCTAAAGAGCGGCATGACCGACAGCGAGGTCCTTCAGGCGGCGTATACCCTGGCCGGGTCGGTCGCCGTCCCCACTGCCACTCCGCCGGCAGGAGCCTACGGCGGGCCCCAGACAGTAACCCTTGCTACCACTACGGCAGGGGCGGACATCTATTACACCCTTAACAACGCTACCCCCACGGCAAGCAGTACCCGCTACACCGCCGCCATTACAGTAAACATGGGAACCACCCTGAAAGCTGTCGCGCTAAAGAGCGGCATGACCGACAGCGTGGTCCTTCAGGCGGCGTATACCCAGGCCGGGTCGGTCGCCGTCCCCACCGCCACTCCGGGGGCAGGAGGCTACGCCGAACCCCAAGCAGTAACCCTTGCTACCACTACCGAAGATGCAGCCATCTATTATACCCTTGACGGAACTCCCCCCACGACAAGTAGCACCCCCTACGGCGGCACTCCCATTACGGTAACCATGGGAACCACGCTGAAAGCGATAGCGGTAAAGGCAGATATGACCGACAGCGAGGTACTTCAGGCGGCGTATGCCTTGGCCAACGCCCCCGGTCAGGTTTTTACTCCCACGGCAAGTCCGCCGGCAGGATCCTACGGCGGGCTCCAGACAGTAACCCTTGTTACCACTACCGAAGGGGCGGACATCTATTATACCCTTGACGGAACTCCCCCCACGGCAAGCAGTACCCCCCACACCACCCCCTTTGTGGTAACCATGGGAACCACCCTGAAAGCCATCGCGGTAAAGAACGGCATGACCGCTAGCGCGGTACTTCAGGCGGCGTATATCCAGATGGGAACTGTGGCAGCCCTCACCGCAACACCCCCGGCAGGAGCCTACGGCGGACCCCAGAGCGTAACCCTCGCTACCACTACGGCAGGGGCGGACATCTATTACACCACTGATGGAACTCCCCCCACGGCAAGCAGCACCCAGTACACCGCCGCCATTACGGTAAGCATGGGAACCACCTTGAAAGCCATCGCGCTAAAGGCGGGCATGACCGGCAGCGCGGTATTGGAAGCGGCCTATATCCAGATGGGAACACCTGTGGCAGCCCTCACCGCAACACCCCCGGCAGGAGCCTACGCCGGAACCCAGAGCGTAACGCTGGAAAGCGCCACCGAAGGGGCGGTAATCTACTATACAATCGATGGTTCTGCGCCGACCTCAAGCAGTACCAAATACACCGCCGCTATCCCGGTATCGCCGGGAACCACCCTGAAAGCCATCGCGGTAAAGAGCGGTATGACCGACAGCACGGTATTGGAGGCGGCGTATACCCTTTTACTACCTTCGTATACCTTGGTATCCATTCCCGCCGGAACGGTAATCGTAAGCATTGGAGCCGTTGGAGGTCCCTTTATTAACGCTTCCACCACCAATGTTCCGGTACCCGCGTTTAAGATAGGCGAAACGGAAGTAACGTATGAACTGTGGTATGTGGTAAAAGAATGGGCAAAGGCCAATAAGGGGTATATTTTTGCAAATGAAGGCAAGGAAGGCCATGACGGGACTGAGGGAGGAGCCGCGCCGACTGCTGCAGCAAAACAGGAGCCGGTAACGTACATAAGCTGGCGGGATGCGGTGGTATGGAGCAACGCCTACAGCGAGGCCAAAGGCCTCGCGCCGTATTACTATCTTGCGGGGACAAGCAATTTTGCCGACAGCACAAAAGTCTTGCGGGAAAGCGAAACTAGCTCAATCGCATCACGTGGAACCGGAAAAGCGGAGAACGCCGTGTTCAACCCATCCGCCGATGGATTCAGGTTGCCCACGGAAGCGCAATGGGAATATGCGGCCCGTGGCGGCGATCCCGAAAATGAAGCTTGGGCATATACCTATGCGGGGACAGATACAGCGGGAACAAGTACCGGGGAATTAGGTGATTATGCGTGGTATGGTGACAATTCAGGCACCACAACCCATGAGGTAAAAGGGAGAAGAAAAAACAGTGCCAATCTATATGACATGAGCGGGAATGTATGGGAATGGTGCTGGGACATAGACAACCTTACAGATAATGGATGGAGCCGGGTGTTCCGGGGCGGCAGTTGGTTCGGCCCTGCGAGCT
>BNVD01000216.1 GCA_025997835.1 Spirochaetia bacterium | reverse complement strand
TATTTGATATGGAACTGAATTTCTTAACGATGGCGAGTTTTTCCTCGCGGCTTAGGTAGTCACCTATGTCGTGGTAGAAGATTTCGGCTTTTTCGATACTGTTCATTATATCCTTCTTATAGCAAAATAGAATAACAATTAGTTGTTTGCCATGCAAAAATATCAGAGTAGAGCTTAGTAATTTTAAATGAACTTAGAATAAAAGATGCTCGCAGAACACTACAAAAGCTCTCAATTGAGATGTTCTTTTTAAGAATATTTTTTATTATAACAACAAGTAATGTTATTACATCGTGGCCATTACAAAGATTGAAAATATCATTTGTCATTTTTGCCTTTTCAAAATTAGTAATATCATTAAAATTTACATTTGCGCTCTTATTCGGAGATTTTCTATCTAAATCGTTCAGAAAGGATATTGAATTAAATATTTTTTGTGCAATATCATAATAAGAATTTACAGAAACGCTATTAAATTTTAATTTTATGGTATTTATATCGTTATACCACCGGGTATATCCGGCAAAAACAGACCCATTTATTGCTTCCTGAAGGATATTGGCAGCATTACTTTGCATACAATATTCTGTAAAAGCATTATTGAGCGTTTGATTGTCATTAAGCATTGTCATTTCTATATCATGACAATCGGTAAGAAATAAATTTGAGATAATGGGGTATTCTTTTGTAAGATGTCTGAAATCAGCATCACAAATTCCGAAAACTTGTTTGGTTATATCCTGGAGTTTTATCAGGGCTAGTTCAACCTGTCCTTTTCCACCTCCTACAAATTCAAAAGAAACCATACTTAAATTGAAAAATTTTGGGTAGAGGCAACAATCATATTTACCTTCAACAAAAGCATAAACCATACCGTTTCCTGTTGGACTATTCAGAGAAAGTCGAATTTGATCAACGGCATCTTGCGCATTGGTATAACTTTGCAAGTCACCCGACATCGTTTCCCTCGAAATCAGGATTTTCTCTCTTGTTCGTGAGCGTATATAAGTCAGTCACCAAATCCCAACGGCCATTAATTATTTGTGGAGAATGGGTTGCAAAACAAAAGGCAATGCTTCTTATTTTTGTTATAGCAAGCAAATCTTTGACAAACGCTTTTTGCCACATAATATGAAGTGAGGTTTCTGGTTCATCAATAAGAATTAATGTATTGGGTTGTGTTTTAAATAACAATTCATAAAGCAGAATAATTTCCTGCTGTTCGCCCGATGATAGCAATGCAGGGTCAATAAGTTTTTTCCCTTTTGTTACTATCGAAAAACCATTTCCCCCATCTATTTTGATTTCTTTGTTGACTAACTGTTTTTCATTTAACATCTTTAAGAAAAGATTTATTTTTCCCAGCAATTCATCAAAAACCATTGTCTTTTTTTCAGAATCATCAAGGTATACGGCCAGCACATCCGATTTATCGGTGTTATATTCTGGTATCGCCGGGGCTGTGGTTGTAATTCCGTATTCTTTTAGTTGTTTCTGCTTAATTGCCAATTTCTGGATTCGTTCGTCAAATTCATCTTTTTCTAGTTTTTTTTGTGGCTTAAGTATCCGTGCAGGAAAAGTATTATCAAGCTGCTGTCCTTTTTGAAAGGCTTCTGTCTGTTTTGCCGCAATCTGATTCTTTAAATCATTCCTAAAATTATTTATTGTATATATAAACAACGTTTCTGGTTTTTGGGGTTTGTTGTTTTGTCCTCCCAACAGTGTAATTTGTTTAATTATTCGCTGGTCTTTAATAAAACGTATATCTTGAGTACATAAAAACGTACGCAGTTGCCGATGTTGTCCATTATTCTGTCCATTGGGGAAAACAATATCAAATGCTTTTTTTTGTAATTGTTCACGCAGTTCATCCTGGTCGAATTCAACACCAATACCAGGTTGATTCTTGATTAAATTTATAGCAAGGTCTGGGAATGGCAAATTATTTATCATTCCTTGAAGCAACTTGCTTTCTTCATTGTGTGTATAGGTATATTTATCTATTGATTCGTTGTTTGATTGCAAATCGAGATGTATGTTTACAAAAATCTTGGTTTGTATTGTCTCATGATTTACGCCATTAATTTGTTGGATAAGTCTTTGATGAACCGTTTCTGGTTTACCTTTTGTTATATAAATTTTTTTATTATCAGAAAAAATGAATGCAATACTTTCAAAATTCAACGCTTGGTAATAGTTGAAATTTGCCACAAACAAATTATAAATAATATTCAGCACCGTTGTTTTACCATATCCATTAGGGCCGGTAAGGATGATTATACCATCCTGATTAACAAGAGAAATGTCATAATCAAACTGTCCAAAAAGTTTCTTTATGCTTAAACCTTGTAATATCATATTATTACCTCTCTTTTACAGTTTACTTGAAGTCATGGGGTTTGTCAATACCCTTCTGTACCAACAACGTTACCGCAATCGGCGTACGCGAACCGGAGCCGAAAATTTTGCCACCTTCTTTGCGGCTTAATTCACCGCTTGTCCGCTGATTCCCTCGCAGGTTAAACACATAAATTTGTGAAAATTCTTTTTCAAAACATTTACGAAAGCCGTCCATGCCGTTGCTATCAAGCCAGCCCGCATTGGAAACAAAACAAATGATACCGCCATTTTTATCAAGACGATCTGTACTCCACCTAAAAGCCTTAACATAAGAATCGTAAGCGGATTTATTCAAGGCAGCATTTGATTGTTTTACATACGTTTCCGCAATACGCGCTTCCAGTTTTGGATAGCTTTGATTCTGTGCATTATCATTTGCGGATTCCTGCCCGATAGAATATGGCGGGTTTCCCATAATTACGGTTATCGGCGTTTTTCTCTGGCGTTCTACCCTTTCGGAATTCTGCTTGAACATTTCCGTAAAGAGGGCGTTCTTTTCGTCTGTTTCCCCTAGCTGGAATGTATCGGTTAAACAGATACCGTCAAAACTTTTATATTTCCCGCTGCCTATAGCGTCATGATACGCATTTTCAATATTCACCGCAGCAATATAGTACGCCAATAAAACAATCTCATTTGCATAGATTTCTTTTTCGTATTTACGTTTTAAATCTTCTTTCTTAATTAGGCCGCTTTGGATTAGGCGGGTTATAAAGGTTCCGGTTCCGGTAAAGGGGTCAAGAATGTTTACATTCTCATCGGTAAGGCTCCTGCCAAATTCTTTTTTAAGTACATCATTAACGGATTGAATGATAAAATCTACTACTTCCACGGGGGTATATACTATGCCTAGTTTTTCTACCATTTTGGGAAAGGC
>BNVD01000215.1 GCA_025997835.1 Spirochaetia bacterium | reverse complement strand
GTGCCGTATCGTTCATTGGGATGGGGGTAGTATAGACGATTTTGGGGGATTGGTCAGCATCCGTGCATTGTCAGGTAGGTATGGGGGTGGAATGTGCGGGCAGATTTTGATATGTTTAATTTAGTATAATCATTTTTATAGAGGGTTGCACTTATGACCAATAGAGATATGCTCGTGCGGGAAATAGAGACTCTTCCGGTCTCTTGTCTGGGTGAAATCGTGGATTTTATTGGATATATCAGACAAAAACAATTAGAAGCTATACCAGAAACCATGCGGTTGAGCGAAGGTGCCCTCGCCAAAGATTGGGTATCACCGGAAGAGGATGCGGCATGGGCAAATTTGTAAAGGGAGAAGTGGTGGTTATTCCTTTTCCATTCTCAGACCTATCGGGAACTAAACGGCGTCCCGCGTTTGTCCTTGCCGATTTACCGGGGGAAGACATAATCCTCTGCCAGATAACCATGCGGTGTCAATTACCAACACCGATTTTATTTCAGGAGCACTGCCCCTTGATAGTTATGTTCGTCCAAACAAACTATTTACTGCACAAAAAAGTCTTATCCTTTCTTCTATAGGGTGTTTATCCGATTCTAAAATTGCTGAAATCATAAACGCCGTGATTACTATTGTGGGCTGATTGTCAATCAACAGCCGCTATACTCCAATTCGCCGCCTTTGTCCGTGTAATTTGATTTTCCGCGCAAAATCCTTGTTTTTACCGTACCGGTCGCCTATACTATAAGTGATCGGACGTATTTAGCCGATACTCATGTAGATTATATGGAGTGTATAATATGACGGTATTAAAGCGAAATTTGACCCTGGCCGCGGTTTTGGCGGCGATTCTCATGGCGTTTGTGTTTACGGGGTGTCCGACGGCGTTTATGTCGGGCATTCCGCTGCCCGGGGAGAATACCATTGTGGTGCAGCCGCCACAGGATGGGAAGGCAATACCCGCCACGGGGATACATTATATGGGGGATACGAGCATCCTGGTGTTCAACGGGCAGGATTCCGAGAGCCTGACCGCCGTGGTGTCGCCTGAGAATGCGACGCTTCGTACGGTCTACTGGGCGTCGAGTAACCCGTTGGTGGTAACGGTGCGGGGCGCAACTACCGGCGACATCCCTATCGCGGCGATCGTCCCCACCGGTTTGGGGGACGCGAGGGTATACGCCCAGGTTTCCGACGGGAAGGGGGACTATTATACGGCGACGTGCCTTATCAGGGTGCTGAAGGTGCCGGAGGCGGGGATAGTGATAGAAGGGGCGGAGATAGACCAGTATAAACGGCTGGCCATACCGGCCCGTGGGATGGAAAAGTACATCAGTGCGCGGGTGTTGCGCGGGACCGGGGATGTAACCTGGAGCATCAGTGACGATGCCGATCCGGTGGTGTTGCTGAACAATGGGCTTTGGAACCCGCTGCCGACTTCGGCGAATGCGGCTGACGTAACGATAACCGGGCGCAAGGAGGGAACGGCATATCTAACGGCGACTTCTGCGGAGGGCAAGACCGATACGATCATGGTAACCGTAAGCGCGATAGCGGTAGACACGATAGAAATAACCAAGCCCAACGGGGATACGGTGACCAATCTGAGTATAGCCAGGGGCACTTCCCTGCCGGTTATGGCGAAGCTGACCCCGAATAACACGACCTATACCGTGGTAAAGTGGGAGGTTGTCAGCGGCGCGGACATTGTGGCCCTGTCGACGGACACCACCAGCGGTTCGGAGCTGGTGACGATAACGGCGAAGACCGCCGGTACGGCGCTTATCCGGGCCACGAGCGAAGACGGCAAGACCGCCACTTGCGCCATCCGGGTGCCGCTGACCCTTACCCCGCCGGGGATGACCCTTATTCTTGACACGGATAGCTTCAAGGCGAAGACATTGACCGCATCGGCGATGCCGGGACAGGTAAGCTGGGACATCAGCAACAGGAACATAGCCGACTATACGGTGGGTAGGGTAACGGATCCGGCAACGGGGGTGGAAACGGAAGTAGTAACGATAACGGGCGTGACCCCCGGACAGACAACGCTCAAGGCGACTACGATCTGGGCGGACAGCGACGGCCAGCACCTTACGGCGGAGTGCCTGGTAACCGTACTGGCGACCTTCGCGGGGAAAACCCTGACCCTGAATGTGCCGATTACGTACACGGGAGCGGCGCCGGCTAATCCTCCGTCTACCCCGGTGCCGACGGTGGGCGAGATTACCCTGGTGAACCCGCCGCTGGGAATACACTGGGAAAACGAGAATACGGACGTAGCGGACCTGATCGTAAGCACGAACGTAACCGTTGCGGCGAAAGCCACGGGCCAGACGTTCGTCATGGCGCTGAACGCGGACAACAGCCTCTACGAGATGTACCTGGTCATCATGCCGCTGCGGTTTGAATACGCAAGCCGGACGATTGCGAAGGGGGTAACGGAGCTGCTCAATACCACCGTCGATGACGTGAACACCGACAAGCTGGACTGGACATCAAGCAATACCAGTGTCGCAACGGTGGACACCGAAGGCCGGGTAACGGCGCTGACCGCCGGCAAGACGGTAATAACCGCCGTCACCAAAGACGGGCGGCAGACCGCAATCTGTACGGTAACGGTACCGCTGACGCTCAGTCCTGCGGCGCTCACCCTGTTCCTGGACAACGACCAGTTTAAGACCAGAACGCTTACCGCGTCGATCGCGGTGGGACAGGCGGACTGGAAAATCGGCAGTAACCTGGTTGCCGTAAGCGGCAGCGACACCGTTGCCAAGTACGATGTGGATGCGCTTAGCGGCGTGGTAACGGTTGAGGGGCTTGCCGCCGGAACGACGACGATTACGGTAACGACCGTTTATAATGGCGATGAGGGTGTCCCGCTTACGGCCCAGTGCGTTGTGCGGGTAATACACACGTTTATAGGCCAAACGGTCACCCTGAACGCCCCTATCCAGTACCCGGCGGGGTACCTGGGAATCAGACAGACGACACCCCCCGCGCCCACCAGCGAAGTGCTGAACCAGCCCTCAGGAAGCAAGTGGAACAACGACGATCCCGTCATAGCCAGTTTCCTGCTTAATATCGACACGGGACCGCAGGTAACGGCAAGCGCCGTATCCGCGGGGACGACTTTCCTGCTGGTAGAGGACTCCAACGGGGACCCGGTGACCATGTACCGGATAGACGTACCCATACGGCTCGAAGAGAACGCCGTAGAGGTCGAGCTGACCAGTCCGGTAAAGTCTGATAAAACGCTCTACACCACGGTGGCGGACGCGAACAAGAGC
>BNVD01000214.1 GCA_025997835.1 Spirochaetia bacterium | reverse complement strand
AAAGTTGAAAAATTTGGATACATCACAGCGGAAAACAAATTCTGCCGATTCTTCCGGGGAAAGCTGATGTCCCGGTTCGCTCCCGCTGATTCGGAAGCGTTCGGCCTGTATCCCGTGGGAACGGAGCAGCGCCCGGATTGCGGCAGTAGTGCCGGATATGCGGGCAGTATCCGCCGGAAACGGTATCTGTACTTGGTCCCGCGAATCAGCGGATGCCGTTTCCTGTAACCGGGCCAGACGTTCCGTGAGTTGGTTGAGCTGTGTTTCGCTAACCGGATGATCGAACATAGCAATACGGTTACGGCACGTAACGGCGGATGTATAAAACGTATGGAGCCTTATTCCTGTTAATACAAAGATAATACTGTACAGCAATACTGCGCAGAAAATGCCGGTCTTTTTTATTTCGTTTTTATTCATGGCGTATACTTCCTGAAATTGAAAATTGTTCCCCGCCCCGTTTCGATGGCGTGGTCTGGTGCAGGGTTATGTCAAAGAAGCGGCTCGATTTTCTGAGGGCATCCAGCGATTGAATGGAATCGGCGCCTTCCGCTTCAAAGTTGAACCGTTCCCCTTGAATGACAATCGAACTAACCAAAACATCCGGCAGCCGGGAACGGATTTCCGCAATCAGGACATAGGGGTCTGCCGTGCCGGGCGCTTCCGTATTCGTTGGGACCTCCCGGTTTTCAAGCTGCGCTATTTCCGCGAGCAGCTTTTCCGCCTCCCTTTTATATTGGGTTTGTTCCCTATAGGTTCGCTCCAGGGCAGTATGGTATTCTTCTGCCTTGACGGCAAGAATGTGCAGGGCTAGCAGCAGGGAAAGCGCCTGAAGAATTATCAGCGCGGCGGCGATCCGTTTACTGCTGCTCTGCTGTTGTTTATCCCGGTGTTTGAAAATCGCGGACTTTTTGATGTTGACTTCCGGGAGTATATCGCCCATATCGATAATCCTGTTCTCCGTAAACCGTTCACCGGCTGCCGATACCAAACTATCGGTTGCCGGTACATCCTTTAATATAATCAGCGCAGGCGTATGGGAGGAATCCTGTCCGGGGCAGAGAATTTCAAGCAAGGGCAAAGGCAGATGGACGCCGGTTCGTTTTGCTGCGGCGTGTCCCGTCACTTCGCGGTTTTCAAAACCGGCGGCTTCTATCCAGTCCGGCGTTATAATCATCACCAGCGTATGTTTTGCGGCGCTTCCCGATTCACCGGTACGGTTTATACCGGCAGTATCGCTGTCTTCTCTTGTATCGGGACTGAACTTTTCAAGGGCCGCCATCATCAGGGCAATACCGGGAATGAGCGGCGTTTGCCTGTCCCGGTATTCGGCGGCGGTGAGGCTGTCCGCGAGAAAAACCACCGCCTGGAAACAACGGGAGCCGTTGTGTTTGTTCCGCTGTTTGGTAAACAGAAAATAGTCAATTTCCGCAAAGGCGGCATCCCCTGGGTAACGGGTTCGTAATTGAAGGCGGATTGCCTCATCCCTGCGCCTTTGATTGAGCGGCGGAATTTCCAGAATATAGGTCTGTATATCAAGGGGCGACACCATTACTGCGGGGCGGTTGTGAACCAGGAGGGCGCAGCCAACAGAGCCGTAACTGCCGGCGGCCTCCGCATGATCGGCATGGTCAATGGATTCTTCGGTGATAATTGATTTGGCATCGAGAAGCAGCATCATTGGTACCTCTGTTCTATGATATTGAATACAATCGCTTCGGATTGATTGGCCGCATCAACAGGAAGCCTGCACAGTACGGTCCTTTGTGATTTTTGGCTGCCGCTTATGATAATTTCCCAAAACCAGGTTATGGAACCAAAATAGTGAACCAGTGGGTTTTGGGGATCGATTCCCAGAACAAGGGGAATGTCTACGGCGTCAATGCCGCCTGATTCGCGGCGGGCAAGAATTTCCCGCTGCCGCCGTTCAGGAAAGGATACGGCATAATCGGAATATGACAGTAATTCTGTCAACAGCGCCGGTTCCACAAGGTTTATGTTCATCAGGGGTTCGGCGTTGACAAAGGGGAAAAGGCTATCGTAATCGCCGCCCAGAACGGCACGCAGATTATTGCGGTTCACGTTTTCGCGGCGGAGGAGCTGCCTTTGTATGGCGGCGCGAAGCCCCTCGGCAGCCTGTTCTGAGCCGGTAAGGGCCAGTGCAAGTTTACGGGCGGCAAATTCATCGGTAAGGTTGATGTTGGCCCAGCCGTAACAGGAAAAGTACCGCCAAAATAATTCACGGTCAAAGAAGTGCTGATAGTCTGCGGCGAAGATGGAAAGGCCCCGGTCTTCCCGGAACTGCTGTATGTCGCCTGATGTGCTGCCCGGTGCAAGCAGTAAAGAGAGCCTGGTTTTGTCAAATACGTTTTTTCGCACAAAATTCAGGTTAAGCCGGTCCGAGACGGGATTAACTGTAATGGTATAGCCGTTTACTGTTTTGCCGTTCCATGCCCATACGGGATCATCAACACTGTTAATGTCCGGTGTGATGTCGTGATAGATCGCCGCCGTTACTTCGTTTAGAATATCGTTAATCTCGCTTGCGATACGGTTGTTTCGCCGTGCCCGTTCTTCAATCTGTAAAAGTGAATGTAAATAAAATCCGGTTCCCAGGCTTAAGGCGGAAAGAAAGAGGAGTATGAAAAGGAACTGGGCGGAGGCAAACCCCTTCTCGGAATTACCCCTGCGGCCCCCTGCACGGGCGGTTCGCTTATTCATAAGGTCCCCCTGCCGGCAATGCGCCAGGCAGCGTTCCTACCGGAAAGGTCGAGAACGGGGCAATGGTATAACCCGTCTTGCCGTGATACTCGTAGCTGACCCGCAGTCCATAGGGGCTTCCGTTTTTGCCGCACAGTAACCGTACCTCATTGATGGTTAATGATTTCCTGGTACCGCGAATTTCTTTTTCTCCCGTGCCGTTGGTTTCCATAATAAGGCGTTTGTCACGGTCAACAGTGATTCTGAGGACGGCGTCTTCCCTGCCGCCATGCCAGGGGATTTCCATCGCCGCAGTATCGCGGAAAGGCGGTTCAAGAGACAGGGTGTTTACCCGGAGGCGCCGTTCCCAATAGGGTATGACAATCCCGGCCGCTTTGGTACGGATTTCTTCGTCACCCTTTCACCTATCCTGGTTCTGGGCTTTTTTTTTTTATACGTTATTTTGAATTTGGTTATAGATATCTTTGAATCCGTCCGCACAGCACAAATTTTGCTCGGTACTAATATCCATTGTGAAAAAATCACTATACATCCTCCCACCTGTTTTTATTAATCTGTATCTGACGTTTTGTCTTCTACCTTGCTTC
>BNVD01000213.1 GCA_025997835.1 Spirochaetia bacterium | reverse complement strand
ATTGGTTTAGGCTGGGCATTCTAAGAAAAAAGACGCCCTGTTTGAATGGTAAAGCCCCGCTGTCAGGCGGGGCTTTATTTATTTGGCACAGCTGGCGGTGCGGGCTGGTGACTAACGCCGCCTTTTCCCGGTATCCCGGCGTAGCAATAGGGGATTAAGTGCCCTACGTGATGTCTCACGTAAAGGCAAAATCAAACTTAATTTCCAAAATTATGGAGGGTAGTTTTATTAAAACTACAAAAAAGTGGAGCAAAAAGCTCCTTGTGGCAATGTTCAGCCTGGCGCTGACATTTGGTTCGGTAGGCGGTGTTTTTGGAGCGTCGGATCTGTTTAATCTGAAGTCGGGCCCCACAGCGCAAAAGAGCACGATTTTCGTGGATGTCGGTACAACCCTAAGATATCTGATGTATGATGGCATTGGCGGAGGTGTCGGGTATGAGAAGTCGTTTGGCGATACCTGGACGGGCCTAATCCATGCTGCTGCCGGTCTTTATACCTACAGCAGCATCCAAAGTGCTTTTGCATTTCAGATTGATGTACATGGCCGGTATTACATTTTCAAAACCGCATTGGACAAGCTGTTTGTAGACCTGGGCCTTGGCTACGACTTTTATAAGTATACCCATGAGTACACGAGCTACGACGGGGAGAAATATGATTGGGGTTATGATCAAAGCTCTCTGACCATTACCCCGAAAGTAGGCTGGAAGTTTATTTTTGGCAAAGGTTTTGTCGTTGAGCCTGCTTTTGGTTATACCATTGGTATTGGGATTACCAAGCCGGATGTCAATAGCGCTGCAAAAACGTATACTGCAAGTGGTCTTAATTTTGGTATTGGTTTAGGCTGGGCATTCTAAGAAAAAAGACGCCCTGTTTGAATGGTAAAGCCCCGCTGTCAGGCGGGGCTTTATTTATTTGGCACAGCTGGCGGTGCGGGCTGGTGACTAACGCCGCCTTTTCAGCCGGTCAATGACCACTTCGCCCACTGCCGCAAGATCCTCGGCGGTAAAGGCAAACACAAAGTTATCGTCAAAGAGCATCTGCGCCGACGGGGGGAATTCATCGTCCCCGGCCCACAGGATGATGCTCATATATAGACCGTTCAAGAATTCAAAGCGATAACCCGCATCGCCCTGCGGCAGGGGTTCGGCATTGAGGTGCCAGGCGCCATTCGCCGCCCGCCCTTCCTCCATGATTCGCCTAAGGCCCTCCAGGTCGTTGCCGAAGGTATAGGCCAGCCGTTTCAGGCAGCGGCCCTCGAAGTTGCGGTAATACACATTGCCCCAGGGTATCTCGTTGTAGGAAAGCTGCTTACCCTGCGGGGGGAAGTACTTGCCTTCGCAGAGGTAGCGGATGATGAGTATCTGCTCATAGGGGTTCAGCCCCGGCTTGTCCGCACTATCCCGGACCTCAAACTCAGGAAAGGCCGCCCGGTACTCCGTGCCCATAAGACGCAGGGAGAAGGCAGACGCGGTTTTATCAAACAAAAGGCCGCAGCGTTGGGCGATCTCCTGGGGGTCCAGGGTTTTATAGCGGGCTTGGTAGTGAGCCAGCGGCGCGGCGTGCTTTTGGTCCTTGTCGTAGACGGGGAGCTTAGTCATGGGTTTTGAAGAGCCTCCCGTCGGTATGGGGCAGAAAGCTGGCGGCGACGAATTCGTCCATGTAGCCCGGATGGGAGGACAATTCTAGATAGGTCATACCGCCGGCGATTTCGGTGACCATGTCGCAGGCCCGGCGGGAAGTAAGCATGGCGTAAGCGCCCATCATCGAACTGTTGCCGATATAATGGTACTTTTCTATGTCGATGTCGGGGAACATGCCGATGCGGATGGCCTGCTTCATGTTGATGCCGCTGCCGATGCCCCCGGCCACATAGACATCCTCAATGGCGTCCACCGGATAGTCCACCACGGCGAGCATGGTCCTGATGGCGGAAAAAATGGCGCCCTTGGCGCGAATAAAGTTGTCGATGTCCGTTTCGGTAAGGCAGATGTCCTCACCGGTGGCGGATTCCGCCGCCCAGGCCGCAACAAAGCTCCCCAGGCCCCATTCATCCCGCTTAATCCGCTTCCCGGTCTTGATAAACTTTCCCTTGGCGTTGATGATGCCGCACCGGAACAGCTCCCCGATAAGGTCGATGATACCCGAACCGCAGAGTCCGGCTGCCCGTTGGGCAGCTTCCGCCCGTTGGGCAGCTTGCACCCGTTGGGCGGCTTCGGGGTTATGTTGCTGTTCAGCCCCCACTACCGTGATGGTGAGGTCCATGGTGTCCGCGTCGATCCGGCAGGCTTCAATCGCGCCGTCGGTGGCTCGCATCCCGCAGCTGATGTCCCCACCCTCAAAGGCGGGACCGGCGGAACAGGCGCAGGCAAAGAGGAATTCCGAGCTGCCAAAGACCAGTTCCCCATTGGTACCCAAATCGATGAACAGTGATATGGTGTCGCGCTTGAATATCATGGAGGCAAAGACCCCGGCGGTAATGTCGCCCCCCACGTAACTGCCGATGCTGGGGGCGATGAGGATTTCCGCCTCCGGGTGGACGTTCATCCCGGTTTCCGCGCCCCGGAGGATACCGCTCTGAAAAAAGGCCGGGACGTAGGGTTCCAGCCGCAGATGTTCCGCCTGAACCCCCATAAAAAAGTGGGTCATGGTGGTGTTGGCCGCCACCGCCGCCCGGTAAACGCGGTCTTCCGGTATGCCCGCCGTAGCGCAGATCCTCCGTACCAAGGGTTCAATACATTCGGGGGTTATCGCCGCCCGGAGGCGTTCAAGACCGCCGGGACGGGTACTTTCAATAATACGGCTGATCACGTCCGCCCCGTAGCGGATTTGGCCGTTCCCCGCGGAGCCCTGAGCGGCGATTTCCCCGGTTTCCAGGTCGATAAGCAGCATGGACACGGTGGTGGTGCCGATGTCGATGGCAAGCCCCGCAATACGGGGGACGCCGGGTTTGGCGTCCGCGCTACCGGCGGGGAAGACATCCAGTATCCGTTTACGGTCTCCCTCCTTCCTGATAACGCAGTTCAGGGAAAAAGCGGAATCCCGCAATACCTGGGGGAGTTTACGCAGGGCGTGGAGGCTTATTTCCGGCAGGTATGCCGGCGCTTCAATCTTCGCTATCGCCCCAAGCAGCCGTTCCCGGTCGGCCATAGCGTTCCCCAAGTCCGGGGGCGTTACCGTAACCGGCAGCACTTCCAGCCCCAGGTCGCCCCCCAGCGCCATAGCGTCCAGTTCCTGCCGCAGATCCGTAAAAATCTGCCGTTCCCGGACCTCACCCTTGCCGGACACCTTAATCCGGCTTTGATAGGCCAGGGCACGCCCCGGAATAAAGACC
>BNVD01000212.1 GCA_025997835.1 Spirochaetia bacterium | reverse complement strand
GAAACCGGCCGGTACAAAGATGCCCAGGACATCTTCATCAATCTGATGAGTCAGGATATACCGGACGCCTCCGCCGACCGGGAAGACACCCCAAAATGATAGCCCGCGAGGTTGGCGAAAATTTGCGCCTTATACGCCGGGATGGTCTCCGCTTCCGGGGCCGGGTCCTGGAACGCCTGCCGGATTTCCGTTTCCCCCTGATGGATCAGGGCCTTAAAGGTAGTAAAGATATACAAAAGCAGGGGGAGCCGCCCTGACCCGGTTACTTCGGCAAAGCGGCCGCTTTCAATGGCCGCTTCAACCCCCCGGTAGGTGTTATTCACCAGGTCCCCGATGATGGAGTCCAGTATAAGGGAATCCGAACCTTCCCCGCCAAGGCTTGTGAGGGTGTCCAAAAGGTTGAAGCAGGGCCGGAGTTTTTGTAAATTCACCCAGGCGGTGATGCGGGTCCAGACTATACGCCGGACCGGTTCCTTCCGTTCACCCAAAATCCGTTCCGCCTGGGCAATAAAACCGGAAATGCGGGGCAGAGGATCCTCCCGGAAATCAACAAGCCCCTGGTGAACCATTATATCGACCGCCCGCGCTATCATCCGGGGATTTACCCCCGCTTCTTTAAACAGGGGAAGCAGCAAGGCGCTGGGGAAATACCGGCGGAACAGGGAAATGGCATAGGCGACTTCCCATACATCCGCCGGTAAGTCCGGCGCCGCAGACGGTAAAAAACCCGCATGGATGGACTTATCATTGATGAACTCATCATGGATGAATTCATCCAAGGACACCTGAATCACCTGGGCAAAAACCCCGTTCCATGTTTCCTGAATCGCCGCGCCATCTGCGGAACAAGTTCCGAAGACAAGCCAGGTAATGCGAAGCATCTTCTGATACATGAAGGTGAACAACTGCACCGCTCCAAAATCGGCTTCGTTGATATTCTCCAGAATGATGAGAGGCTTAACCTTCTGTTCATGGGCGGCCCTGCCGTAGGCGTCAAAGACCAACTGCAAAAAACGCCGGACCTTTTGCAGCAGATAGGGAGAGTATTGGGTGCGAAACCGTTCCCGGAAAATCGCCGTCTCCAATGCGTCCAATTCTTCCATACTATTCGCGGAATAGGGAGCGATAAGGCCCCGGATTTCCGGGGTAAGCATATCGATAAAGCACCCCGCCCCGGCGCCGCCTGCGCCGAAAGTAACCACCAGCGGGGGAAAGTCCCTGAGCAGAGTGCCAATGTAACGGCGCAGCCCGTCCCGCTTCCCGATAAACTGCTTTCCCGCTAAAACCGCGTTCCGTGCCCCGCCTTCTTTCAGAATCTGTATGATTTTGTCCCGGCAGGGGAACAGCTTGCCCGGATCAAGAGCGGCCGGGGTCTGAAACTGTTTCAGCCGGCCGTATTCCGCCCCCAGGGGGATGTTCTTCGTCTCCGAATGCCCCTGCTCGAACACCGCATAGGGGGACAGGGCCCGCTGGACCGGATACCCGCACCATATACCGGATGGTAAGGCCCGGACCAGGGCCAGACCATGTTCCATTAAATCAAGCCCGATGAGGCAGACATAGCCGTATAATTCGGAGGAAGCGTCCTCTATGGTTTTCTGGAGCGTCTCCAGAACCGTCAGCATATCAAGCCAAAAGCCTATCGCCTTTTCGTCAAAGGAGGCGGAAATACACCGCCGCTCCTGGCTTACGACACCTCCGGATTCGGTAATGGTCCCGATAATCGAGTTTTCAATAAACTTGTACAGTTCCGGTCGTGTCCGCCGGAGCTGCGCCTGGTATCGCAGCGAAAAAAGCATTTGTATCATAGCTATTTTATCCCAAATCAGTATATACTGAGCAATCTGTAAAACTGTTTGCATATGCGCTAAAGCGCACGGTGCAGACCTATAGTCTGATGCAGATTGCTCTTGCAGTTTCTACAGACCTTTGGCCTTACGAAACTGCCCTTTTTAAAAGGTTGGAGTTGCAAAACTGAAGTTTTACAACTCCCTCTACTATGTTCGGCAATTACATGGGAGGTTATTATGATTTTGAAATCATTACGGGGCCGTAGTCTCCTTACCTGGCTGGATTTTTCGGCGAGTGAGATCCGGTACTTGCTGGATCTGTCCAAACAGGTGAAGGATGAGGCTAAACGGGGCGAGGCACACCAGCGTTTTACCGGGAAAACCCTGGCCCTGCTCTTTGAAAAACGCTCCACCCGGACCCGCTGCGCCTTTGAAACCGCCTTTGGGGAAGAAGGCGGCCACCCGGTGTTCCTCTCCACGGCGGATATTCAGCTTGGCTCCAAAGAATCGGTAGAAGATACCGCCCGTGTCCTGGGCCGTATGTTCAACGCCATCCAGTTCCGGGGCTTCAAACAGTCCACGGTTGAAACCTTGGCCCAATACTCCGGGGTGCCGGTCTATAACGGCCTCACCGACACCTTTCACCCCACCCAGGCACTGGCGGACATTCTCACGCTGGAAGAAAGTTTCGGCGGCTGCGCCGGAAAGAAACTCTGCTTTGCCGGTGACGGCCGGAACAACGTGGCCCGCTCCCTGATGGTGATCTGCGCCAAACTGGGGGTCAACTTTACCATCATCACCCCCCCCAGCCTCAACCCCGATGCCGCTCTGATAGAACGCTGCACCCCCCTTGCCGCCGGAAGCGGCGCGGCTATCACGGTTACCGCCGACCTTGCCGCCGTGCAGGGTGCGGATGCCCTCTACACCGATGTGTGGACCTCTATGGGGGAGGAAGCCCTCAAAACAGAACGAACAGGGCTCCTCAAGCCCTTCCAGGTCAATCAGGCGCTGATGGACCGGACGGGCCGCAAGGACGCGATCTTCCTTCACTGCCTCCCGGCGGTAAAGGGGGAAGAGGTAACGGCGGATGTTATTGACGGGCCGCAGAGCCGGGCGTGGGATCAGGCGGAGAACCGGAAGCATACGATTAAGGCGATTATGTTGGCGACGCTGGGCGCGGTAAAGGCATAGACGGGCATACGCATTTACTTTCGTGAATCCCGAAAACCACAGAGGGCACGTCAGACCTTCGGCCTGCGAACACAGAGAGCACGGAGAAACTCCGTGTACTCCGTGCTCTCTGTGGTTAAATTCTTTCTCGTGGAAACACCCTTGCGGGTGCTTATGTGCGCGCCTACTTTCCCACCGGAATACCCTCCCCTGAGGAGTGGGAAAGTAGGCGCAGACCGAAGGTCTGATATCCTGTACAAACAAAAAAAAGCCTGGCAACGACCTACTTTCCCACCCTTTACGGGGCAGTATCATCGGCGTGAGAGGGCTTAACTTCCGTGTTCGGAATGGGAACGGGTGTAACACCTCCACTATAGTCACCAAGCAATT
>BNVD01000211.1 GCA_025997835.1 Spirochaetia bacterium | reverse complement strand
ACACGGTTCGAAGCTGGAAAAATTACAAAGACTGTTTATGGGATATCGCCGGCCGGTCCTGGGCGTACGGGAATTCTTTCAGATGGCCGTTGATTTACAAGATCAACAAGGATAGAATACCGGATTTTAATAACCCGGACCTTATCGAGCCGGGAATGATCCTGATTATTCCCAGTCTGCCGGGGGAGGCCCGTTCGGGCGATTGGGACCCGGACATGACCTATACGAGGCGGCGTTAAGAGGTTCGCCGTAATAAGAGCGGGACGGGGATCTACGAAGCCGTTTGCAAATACAGCATCAGGGCCGCCGCCATCAGCGCGTGGGTGTACGGCGGCTTCCCCATACTGCGGATAACCTCTTCCGCAGGTATCAGTTCCACATCAACATATTCATCCTCGTCCAGATGCTGTTCCCCGGTGTGCTGTAAATCAGTTGCCAGAAAAAAATGGACATGATTGGACATGATCGCCGGGTTGGGGCTCATCTCCCCCAGTTTCAGAATATGCCCGGCGGCATAGGCAGTTTCTTCCCGCAGTTCGCGGGCGGCGGCGGTCTCCCCGGCTTCACCGCGCTCAAAGACCCCGCCGGGGAATTCCAGGCTCAACTCACGGGAACCATGCCGCCATTGGCGGACCATCACCATTTCCCGGCCCCGTTCCGTTTCAAGCACCGGTATGACTACCGCCCAATCCGGGGCATCCAGGGCGGTGTAGAGCCCGGTTTTGCCCGACGGGGACCGGCAAAGGAGTTCCCGGATCGAAAAAATCCGGGTCGTAAAGACCTCCCGGCTGCTTTCTTCTGTCCAAATAAGCTGTGTATGTTCCATGTATTCCATCTTCCGGTAAATCTTTCTTTTGACAAGTACCCCGATGATGCGTATGCTTACAAGGGAGTTTCAAAAAATTTTACCGGGTTTTTGGAAACTCCCAGGAGGCACCCTATGGCAATCATTACTATTTCCCGCGAACTGGCAGCCCTTGGCGATGAAACCGCCCAGGAGCTGGCAAAACTTTTGGATTACCGCTTTGTGGATAAACGTGCTCTGGAAGAACGGATCAAGTCCTATGGAGTGATGGGCTCCAGGCTTGATAAATACGACGAGCGTAAGCCCTCATTTTGGGCGTCCCTGTCCCAGGATAGGGATGATTATCTTCATTATCTCAAGACCGCCATGCTGGACGAGGCGGGGCAGGGGAACTGTGTCTTCATAGGCCGGGGGGCCAACGCGGTGTTCCGGGGCTTTCCGGGGGTCATCTCCCTGTTTCTGGTTGCCCCCACCGAAGTCCGGCTGGAGCGGGTCAAGAGCTACTTCCACTGCGACGAAAAGCGGGCCCGGCAAATCATCGATCAAAGCGATCATGACCGGATTGGGTTCCACCGGTATTTCTTTGAAAGTGACTGGAAGGACCCGGCCAACTACCACCTTTCCCTGAACACCGGCAGCCTCCACCCAGCCATCTGCGCCCAGCTTATCAAAAACCTCTGGGATCGTACGATAACCCCGGAAATAGAGGCGCAGCACATCCAGCGGCTCAAAGACCTGACCCTGGGCCAGACCGTGGTACATAGGATACTCTACGAAAAGGGCATCGCCATCCACTTCCTTGAAGCCTCGGTGTGTGAGGGCTCCGTAACCCTGTTCGGGGTTGCCAATTCCCAGGCCCTGGTGGAGGCGGCCCTGACGGTTGCCAGGGAGATCGACGGGGTGGGGGATGCTCATTCGGATATTCAGGTGGTGCAGGAGTATAGCGTTCTCCCGCAGTGATTGCACGTAATGCATATTGACACGGGACCTCATTTTAGCCAGAATAGGTACTAATGAATGAAACCCCACAGGATGACGAAATCAGCCTTATAGACCTTTTTGCCGTATTATGGCACCACAAAGTCATGATTATTGCGATCACGCTTGCAGCCATGATTGGCGTTGTCGTATATGCGGCCATTTCTCTCAAATTGCCCCCCGAAGAATCATACCTCCCCAACGTATATACTCCCAAAGCGCTGATGCTTATCAATAATGAATCTTCCGCCGGGGGCGGTATGGCCTCCATGCTCAGTGGTCTTGGCGGTCTTGGCGGCCTCGCGGGCTTAGCCGGGGTCAGTAAGGGTTCCACCTTTAGCGACTTGGCAATCTACATTGTAGGGACCAATTCCATGCTTGATACCGTTGTCGATGAGTTTGACCTTATTACCCGGTGGAAAATTGATACACCCAAGAAAAAAGCAGAGCATCCCCGCGCGGATAGCCGCAAAGCCCTCAAGAAAAAACTTGTCGCCGAATACGATAAAGCAAGCGGGGTTTTTAGTATCAGCTTTACCGATACAGACCCCGTATTCGCCCAAAGTGTTGTTAATTTCTGTGTACGGTATCTGGACAAACGCTACGCTGAAATGGGGCTGGATAAAAATGTCATAGAAAAGGAAAATCTGGAACTGAATATAGCCAATACCTTTCAGGAAATCCAGAACCTGGAACAGCAAAGTCAGCGGGTGGGGTATTCCGTTGCCTCTGGTATGCCCGCTACCTTAATCCCCGCGATTACCCTGGAATCGAACCGTATCGCCATGGAACTGGAAGCCCAACGGCAGGTCTATACCCAGCTTAAAGTACAGTACGAACTTCTGAAGGTATCCATGGCCAGTGAGAAACCGATCTTTCAAATTCTGGAGCTCGCGGAAGTACCGGATCAGAAATCCGGCCCCGGCCGGGGGCTGCTGTGTATTGTCGTAACCTTTGCGGCCGCG
This sequence comes from Spirochaetia bacterium, assembly GCA_025997835.1. Classification (GTDB taxonomy): domain Bacteria; phylum Spirochaetota; class Spirochaetia; order Treponematales; family Breznakiellaceae; genus BNVD01. The sequence goes on along the minus strand of BNVD01000211.1, from coordinate 692 downwards.
TTCTTCTCGATTTTTCTGGCCTTTGCTGTAAACGCGATTGCCAATATCCGGCAGGACCCGGAAGCGATGGCAAAACTGCGGGGTAAGAATACAAAAAAGGTTCTGGGAGCAAAAACCGCCGGGGAAGTAATTTGAAAACAGCGCGAATTCTTCCATATAGAAGCAGTTTTCTCTTTGGTGTACTCCTTTGCTTCGCGGTGTTTCCGCTATTCGCCCAACAGCAACAGCAGCAGCAGAGGCAACAACAGCAGCAGCAGGAACCCGTTCCGCAGGCGGATTCCCGGCTTATACTGGCCCTCTCCACGGCGGACTACCCGGCAACCCCCGGTGACGTCTATACCCTCAGCTATATGACCAGCATGGGCGGCACGGCAGCCGCCGTCCAGGCCCCCCTTGTGCTGGACGCAGGCTATCAGCTTAAAGTGCAGAACATGGGAACCATTAGCGCCCGGAATAAGACCTACCTCCAGTTGCGGCGGGAGGTCGAGACCCTGGTCACCCGGAATTACCCCCTGTCCGGTGCGTCGTTCACCCTTACCCGAATGGGTTCCTTTTCCGTCCTGGTAAGCGGGGAGACCATTATTGCGGTGAACCGAAGCGTCGATGGGCTTACCCGCATTGCCACTCTTGCGGCGGGGCTTACGGGTAAAGGGTCCATCCGGTTTATCCGGGTGATCTCGGCGAATGGCGCC
>BNVD01000210.1 GCA_025997835.1 Spirochaetia bacterium | reverse complement strand
CCAGGGGACCTCCTGTCCGCAGGGGACCTCCTGTCCCCACTAGTACTCGCCGCCGCTGCCCGGAGCATCTACGTGAGGGGCGCCGGGCCAGGGGAGGGGCAGTACCGGGATAAAGACCGGGGAGGCCGCGTTTGGAGACAACGGCGGGGACGACGTGACGGGCTTATCAGGCGGGGAACCGTGGCCCGCCGGTCCGACACCCTTTGGGCGCGGTTGCGTGTCCAGAAAAGGCCGCCAGAGCGGGGGCGGCGCATTGGGGGTGGTTTCGGGAGACAACGCCGGGTCGGGGAAGGGTTCTGCGGCGGCGTAACCGGCCCGGGACAGGGCGCGGCGGAGGGCGGCTTCGGTGGCGTAGAGGCGGAAGGCGTAACCGGGAAAAAGCCGGGTCAGGGCTTTGCGGAGGCGGGCTTCGAGCAGGCTGGGGTATGGGGCGAAAAGGCCCCGTCCGGCGGTGTTCTTGAGTTCCCGCAGGATGCCGGGGGGATTGTGGCCCAGTACGGCCCGGCCGCCGTACAGCCAGAGGTCCACGAGACGGCGGTTATCACCGGTGTAGAGCCGGTATTCGCGGGCGCGGCGTATGGGAGGGATGAGGGCCAGCCGTGCGGCACGAGAGGCGGCATCATCATCAATAAGAAAAAGTCCGGTATCATCTGGTATCATGCTAGTCATCCCCGATTTTGGTAAACCGGCTGCTTTGATGGCTGCTGAGGAAGCGCAGTTCCTTGCCGGTGTCGAAGCGGACCCGGACCACCGGGCCATCCTCATCACTTTCCGGGGGGAGCTGCGCTGGAGGTTCGCGTATTTCAATCACCGCGCCATAGCCGTGATCGTCGTGAAATATCCGGTCCCCAATCTGCCAGCGGCCATCGGAGGAGGTAACTTTTTTTGCGGGCGCGTGACCGGCAAAGGCTCTGCCAGCTCTGCCGGAACTGCGGGACGCTCCGCCGGGGTACCGGCCGAATTCGACAACGCTGTCTGCGACGCTTCCTTCGTCACTTCCCCCCGATGCGGACCGGGCATTGCCGGAGTTGAAGCCATAGGGAGCTTTCCCCAAAATGCGCAGGGAGGATTTGTCTACTTCCCGGAGGAAGATAGAGGGTTCTGAGGGCATGATGCGGCCAAACATGAGGCGCATGGCGCAGGAACAGAGGTAGAGTTCATCCATAGCGCGGGTGGCCCCCACGTAAAAGAGGCGGCGTTCCTCCTCAAGGTCGTCGCCCTTCTTGTCATCCCGCGGAAATATACCCTGTTCGATACCGGTGATGATGACCCGCCGGAATTCCAGGCCCTTGGTGTTGTGCAGGGTGATGAGGGTGACCACGTCATCGCTGTTCCCCTGCCCTTCCCCGGCGGTTTCCAGGGACCGGTCCAGTTCGATGTGTTCCAGAAATTCCAGGAGCCCTTCACGGGTGGCGGGATAGTCGGTAGCAGAGTTGACCAGTTCCTGGAGGTTCTCGATACGCTGTTTGCCGGTGATTTCATCGTGGGAACGGTGATAGTCGTCGAGTTCCGCTTCGTTGATAAGGGTGACTACACAGACTGAAAGCCCTTCCCCGGCACGGAGACCATCGCGGGGTTTGGTTTTTGTTTTAGGGGTTGGTTTGGCCACGCGCTTCCTGTCGGGGATGGGGCCTGCGTCCTCCTCCTCCCGCGCACCATTCCGGGCCGGGTCCGCTTCCAGCGCTTCGGCCCCGGCGTCAATGGCGGCGAGGAACGCCGCAAGGCCGCCCCGGGCCTTGGCCGGGAGATCGGGCATGATGCGCCGGGCGGCGGCGGCAATATCACCGGGTGAAGGCCCGGCCTCAATCCCGTCATCTGCCGCCATATCCGCAAGCCCGAACCCCGCCGCCTCTATCACCTTATCCACCGTGGCGGCCCCAACGCCGCGGATAGGCTTGTTCACCACCCGGCGAAAGGCAACCTCATCCCGGCTGTTCACCAGGAACGACAGCAGGGCCAGCGCGTCCTTAATCTCCTCCCGCTCATAGAACTTGAGGGACCCCACCACCCGGTAAGGAATGCGGCGGCGCAGAAATTCAGTCTCAAACCCCCGTGACTGGGCGTTGGTACGGTAAAGAATCGCCCAATCTGAGTAAACAGCCTTCGGCTGTTCAAGCGCCCTTGACGGTTTAGCCGCCGCCCGCTTATCACGTACATCTTTCCCGGCAGCCTGACCCTTCCTCCCGCCCCGTACCGTCTTCTCGATAAGCTCCGCGCAAAACTCCGCCTCTTCATCTTGATCCGGCAAAAAAACCAGCGTGGGGGTCTTGCCGCCTCCCCGCTCGGAACGGAGGGTTTTCCCCAGACGGCCTTCGTTGTGGTCCACCACCGAGGAAGCTACCTGAAGGATGGGCGCAGTGGAGCGGTAGTTCCGTTCCAGCCGGACAATGTCGGTGCCGGGGAAACGGTCGGGAAATTCCAGGATGTTGCGTACTTCGGCGCCCCGGAAACGGTAGATGGACTGATCATCATCACCGACCACACACACGTAGGTATCCGGGCCGCAAAGTTCCTTGAGTAGTTCAAACTGGGCGATATTGGAGTCCTGGTACTCATCCACCATGATAACCCTGAACCGCTCCCGGAAGCGGCGGGCCACTTCCGGCTGGGAGCGCAGAATTTCCACGGGCTTTTTGATCAGGTCCCCAAAGTCCACATTACCGATTTGGGCCAGCCGTTCCTCGTAGCGGGCGTATATCTTACGGAATTTCTTGCGGTGGTCGATACGGTCAAGCTCCGGGTCTTCCGGGGAAAGAAAAAAGTCCTTCGCACGGGCTATGGCGTAGGCCGCCTGTTTCACCTCCGCCCGCGGGATATCCTCCATAATGGACGACAGCAGGGAAACCGTATCATCATCATCATAAATGACGAAATTGGAACTCAGCCCCCCCAGGCTGCCGTTACGCCGCAGAAACCATGCCCCAAAGGAGTGGAAGGTCCGCAGCATGGCATCCTCGGCCCGCTCGTCGATCTGCCGGGCGCGGTCGGCCATCTCCCGTGCGGCCCGGTTGGTAAAGGTCACCGCCAGAATGGACCGGGGGTCCAGCCCGCGCTCCCGGATCAGGTAGGCGATCTTGGTGGTGATGACCCGTGTCTTCCCCGACCCGGCCCCGGCCAGTATTAACAGCGAGCGGCCGCCGTCGTTCCCCGTATGCAGTACCGCCTCCCGCTGTTCCGGGTTAAGCGAGGCAAGATAAGGCAGAGTGGTGTCCGACCTGCGGTCTACGGTAGCCGGGCCTGCGGGGTTCGCCATGCGGGAATTATACCACGATTGGGGAAAAATGAAACATACCCCCCATCAGCCATTGCTTTTCCCCGCCGCATGCCTTAGAATTACATAAAGGCATGGTTAAAAACTCCGGTTTTTAGCCGATTCCTTAATAACGGAGGACGAACCATGAATAAACCGAATACGCTTTTGAAAGCCTTGATGGGGGGGGGGGGG
>BNVD01000209.1 GCA_025997835.1 Spirochaetia bacterium | reverse complement strand
GTACGGGAGGCTGCAATTACCCGGGGAAAAAGGGATTATAGGCCTTTTCCCCCGGTAATTCGGCAACAAACTTCCCCGTTACGCGGAAAGGTACATAACCCGATTGAAAAGCGCGACAGGCTGCTAGAGACACTCCTTAATGGCAAGGCCAAGCTGGATAAGCGGAGTAAAGCCCCACCGTTCCCCTTCTTCCTTCATGGCTATAGCCAGTCAATATACAATACCTTTCATACTTTCCTCCCATTTGTTTTTCCGGGGCAAAATACCCCGCTATAGCGTTTTTGAAGGGGTCCGAACCGTTGCCGTGTCATTCCACGGCTTTTGCGGGCTTCGTTAAAAAACCCCCTCTGTACCCCCCTCTTTTTTGAACCATGGGCATTTTGGAGAGCGTCACCGGTACTGGTTCGATACTGGTAGATGGCGCAATCCGGGGATGAGCAAACCCGGAAGGGGTGACCATTCAGGCACCATCGGCAATAGGCAAGGATTACGCTCTTTTTGACCTTCCCCTTTTTCTTTGCCAGTCCCTTTAGAACGCAGTCCATAGCGGTACAGACCCGCCCGGCGCAGTCCAGGCACCGGGCTTTTATCGCTCGCTTTGCTGTCATACCGCGCCCCCGGCTGTCATATCCTCCAGCTCCCAGATCAGCCCCTGTTTACAGCCCCGCACTTCCCCAAAGCGTTGCTTTGCCTCGGCATATTTCGCCTTTGCACGGCGGTAGGCGTTCTCGGCCCGGTTCGCCTCGTCGAGGGTTTCTGTCTCAAGCGCGGTCATTTGTTTGATCTGATCCTCAAGCCAAACTCTAGTTATCATGCCGCGCCCTCCCTGCGGGCTTCCGCTAAAGCGGCCTCGGCTTCCACCTTGTCTGCATACCATGTGCAGTAAGCGTCCATGCGAAAGGTTCCCCGGAATGTGTCGCGGGGCTTTTCCCGGCACTCCCGAGAAGTCATGGCCGCCTTAACCGCGCCGGTATCATAAAACTCGGTCATCACACAATAAAAAGTTTTCATAGCTCCGTTCCTTTGCCCCGGAATATCCGGGGCTCATATTTATAGAGGGAGAGTGCCGCAACCCCGCCCCTACTGTTACACTCCCAGGACCAGCCGGGCTCCTCTGGTGGTTCCGTCCACCAGATGGAGGGAGGGAAGCCCCCGCAGGACCGTTACCACCAGGGCCGCCTCTCTGGGCACGTAACCCAGGCGGTACAGCCCTCGGCCACGCTGGACGCCCACCATCACGGCAACGGCGGCAGGGTCTATCGGGTTTGACGGCTCCGGGACCAGCACCGCCCGCACGTCCTGGGGCCGGTAGGACGCCAGACGCCGAAGGGCTTCTTGCCGGTTTCCGAAGGACACGCCTTTGACGGCCAGTCCCAGGCCACCGGCCTTGACGATGGACCACGCCTCCACGAAGGCGGCTTTCCGGTCCCCACCCATGCGGGGTGCTAGCTTGTTACCAAGGGTCATAACCTTGCTTTTCATGTTTTCCATTGCTTAACTCCATTTATTTCGTATCTGATTAGAATATACACCATATTGATTATGCCGTCAAGGGTTTTTTACACTTTTTTGATTATTTTTTTTATATTTTTGTGGACAAACTTAAAATATGCCGTTATATTAAGACAGGGGGATATATGGCAATATCTGACAAAGTGAAAGCCCTTTTGAAGTTAAGGGGCAAAAATAACGGGGGCCTAGCGGAATACTTGGGAATATCAGTCCAGGCGCTTAGCAATAAGTTTTACCGGGATAGTTATTCCGGGGATGATTTAATCAAAATAGCGGCATACCTGGAATGTGAACTAGCCTTTATAGCGGGTGATTCAATGAAAATCGCGCTTACTCTGGACGATCTAAAAAACACCGGCGAGGAGATATAGCCATGACTGAATACACCGTTTTATTAGCCTGGGATGAGGAAGCCCAGAAATGGTACGCCCAGAATGACGATATCCCCATCATACTTGAGGACGCCTCCCTTGATACCTTGATCCGCCGGGTAAAACTGGCCGCGCCGGAGCTTCTGGAAATGAATGAGAAGCCCCATGCCGATACGCACCTGTTGTTCAGGATGGAAGCCCAGGCGGTTGTAGCATAATGCCAATAGCGCGGTTAGAGAGATAATCGAATGGCAGAGTATGAAAAAAAGGTCCGGCAAGTCCTGCGGGAAAATAGCTGTTATTTTGTACGGCATGGTAAGGGCGATCTGCGGACCTACGGTCCGAGATATCTGGCATAGCCCGATCACCGGCAGAAACTTTCCAGTCGATGGTGAAATCCGTATCCGCCATGTCGCCAATGGCATAATGAAACAGGCAGGCATTGATTATCACTTTTGATGAACGACACCGGAGAGGAGATATAGCCGTGACCATCCCCCGGGTGTACCTGGAAACCTGAAATTCCTCTTGACAGAGCATACAAAAAGTAATACCCTTTAGCCATGAGATTAAACGGGATAGATTGGGATGATGATAAGAACGCAACAAACAAGCGCCTTCACCGTGTCGATTTTGACGATGCTCAATATATTTTTTGGGATGGAAACCGTTTAGAGCGCGAGGATAAAAGCGAGGGCAACACCTCCGGGGAAGAACGCTGGCAAACCCTGGGGTTGGTGGGTAAAACGCTTTTTGTAGCATATACCGAAAGGGGCAATACAAAGCGGATAATAACCGCCCGCGTTGCTACCAAAAAAGAAAGGAGGTCATACAATGGCTATTATAGAATCGACGGGGAAGGCTGGACAAAAGCCACCTAAGGAAGTATTGAAGCGAATACGAGCCGCCGCGAAATATCCGATAAACCTTGAAGCCGCGCCGGAACTTTCCCCGGAGGCCCTGAGGGAATTTGCTCATCTGGCCGCCGAGCGCAACCGACAGAAAAAGCGGCAAGTGGTAACCCTGCGGCTTATTCCTGATTGCCTGTCAAAATACAAAGCCCTGGGAAAAGGCTATACCGGCATTATGGCCGATGTACTGAACTATGTAGCGAATAACCCGGAGATGCTTTCAAAGGTCCGTTGAACCGGAGGTATTGGAATTATGAAGACGGTAAAGGAATACATGAACGACCCCCGGGTACTTAATGATCCCGGAAATGATGATATACTTATAAGAGAAATCCACGCTGCCCGGTTAAAGCTTCAGGATGAAACGGCGGAAATGACAGTCCAGGAAAGATGCGATTATCTCAACAATAAGGCCCGTGATTTTCTTTCCAGCATCGGAGCCGATCCCCTCCTTGTAAGTTTTCCCGATGGCGGCAAGCTGCAGCCCCGGATGCCGGTATTGGTACATTGACACCATGCCGGAAAAAAACCTTGTCGTAATAAAGACGCTTTTGTCGGCGCTTGTTACGCCCGCCTACACCATCGAAACCGACTTGACCGATGAGGAACTGGCAATCATTGAAAAGGGTATGCAGGACTACCGGGAGCACCCGGAGACCTTCGTCACCCTGGAGAGTATTCTGTGACCGCGCCC
>BNVD01000208.1 GCA_025997835.1 Spirochaetia bacterium | reverse complement strand
GCTTCCTATCTCCTCTCCAAAATTTATTTTTCCCAACAGGTTTGTATTGTAACCGGTAGTTTCTGCTCCGGTAAATGGATTTTTCTCTCAACCTTGGGGATATTTCTCCTGATTTTTGGTAACTATTCAGCCGCAGCGTCCTTATTTCAGGGTCTTTTTGGCAACGAAGCATTGAAGGCAATGCGGTTTAATTGAAAACTGTGCTGTTTGTTGCATCGAACCGGATGAGATTTAGACATGGCGAAAAAGTTACGATAAACATATAGAAATTAAGGAAGAAGAAATTTAACCACTAAGCCGGCCAGAGACCTCCCCCGCGCAAGCGGGCTCTTGGGCACATCAGACCGGTGGTGGTAAATTTCTTCTTGACAGCTAAAAAGGTCGGAAAAGTCCAATAAACTAACCGTATTTTTCAATCCGCCTGTGGTAATCTGGCGGGATAAGAGGTGACGTCTATGGCACAATCCGGCATTGGCAGTATAAAGAACGGCGGTATCCGGCGGTACGCGCTTTGGCGGGACGTACGCAGGCATTTTTCAGTCTATGCCCTGCTCGTTATTCCGTTTGTCTACTATATAATCTTCAAGTACTTTCCCATCTGGAACGGGCAAATCGCCTTTAAGGATTTTATGCCCCTGGACGGCGTTCTGGGCAGCACCTGGATCGGCTTTGAGCACTTCAAGACCTTCTTTAAATCATTCTACTTTTTTGAATTACTGCGGAACACCCTGTTTTACAGTTTCGGTAAACTGTTGATAAGCGTGCCCGTGGCGATACTCCTCGCGGTTACCATTTACGAAAGCATACGCCCCGTCCTCAGAAAAATCGTGCAGACCCTGGCGTATCTGCCCCACTTCCTGTCATGGGTTATCATGTACGGAATACTGTTGGTGCTTCTTGCTCCCGGCGACGGTGTCGTAAATGATGTGATCAAATTTTTCGGCGGCAAGCCCGTGGCGTTCCTGACCGATACCAACACCTTCCCCTGGATAGTGCTTATTTCCGACGCGTGGAAGGAGATGGGCTGGAGCGCCATCATCTTTATCGCCGCCCTTATGGGTATCGATCCCACGCTGTACGAGGCCGCTATGGTGGAGGGGGTTACCGCAGTACAGCGGGTGTGGTACATCACCCTGCCGTCAATCAGGCCGGTGATCGTCATGGTAGTATTACTGCGTCTCGGTACGATCCTCGACGCGGGGTTCAACCAGATGTTCATGCTCTACTCGATTCCCGTGTACAGCGTGGCGGATATTATTGATACCTGGGTGTACCGTCAGGGCTTGCTGGAATTCCAGTTCGGTCTTGCTACGGCGGTGGGTATTTTCAAGGGTGTTATCGGATTGCTGACTATTACGCTTTCCAACTGGCTGACCAAAAAGGTCGCCGATTCATCACTGTTCTAGGAAGCAGGGAGGTTATTGTGGCAAGAAAATTAAAGGGAACTGCGGTACGGCTTTCCGCTTCCGATGTGGCGTTTTATCACGTCCTGGATGTCTTTCTGGTATTTATACTGTTGATCGTGGCGATTCCCCTGTGGAGTACCATCACCCTTTCGTTCCGTCCTAACGACTTTATCGGTACGAACCTTGAGGGGATGTTTTTGGCCCCCTGGAAATGGTCCACCGCGGCGTACAAGGCCCTGTTGGGAAACAACGGATTCCTGAACGCCTTTGTGAACAGTTTCAAGATTTTCGTTTTTGGTGTTGCAACCGCCCTGTTTCTCACGGTTCCATTGGCGTATGTGCTTTCGGTAAAGACCCTGCCGGGCCGGAAGCTCCTCAGTATTTTTATTCTGATACCCTACCTCTTTAACGTGGGAATCATCCCGGCGTACCTGGTGGTTACGAGCCTCGGCCTTACCAACCACCTGGCGGCGATCTTCATGCCCGTTGCGATCAGCACCTATAACTGCCTTATCATGCGGGGCTTTTTTGAAGGCATCCCCGATGAACTTAAAGAGTCGGCCCGCATGGACGGCGCCGCCGAATGGTTAGTATTACTGCGGATCATCCTCCCGGTATCAAAACCGATATTGATGACCATAGGTCTGTACTACGGCGTTTCCTTCTGGAACGACTTCTTCCACGCCATGCTCTACATCAATACCAATAACCTCCAGCCCCTGCCCATACTGCTGCGGAACATTCTGATGGCCAGCGGTATGAATGAATTTGTGGAGGTAAGCGCCTTTGGTAACGCCAGTGTGCAGGCGATCAAAGCCGCAAGCGTATTCATGGCGGCCATCCCCATGATCATCGCCTATCCCTTTATACAGAAGTTCTTCACCAAGGGTACCTTGGCGGGAAGTGTGAAGGGGTAGGAAGAGGATAAACCACAGAGAGCACGGAGAACACGGAGGAAGAGGAGGGCTTCTTCTCTCCGTGTACTCCGTGCCCTCTGTGGTAAAAAATTCTTCGTATCTTAGTGGTTAAGAATTCTTGTGTCTTTTATTTAGAGGAGTGTACTATGAAAGCGGGAAAAGTGTTAATGGCGGCAGTGTTGCCGGCATTGTTTGCGGCTGCCCTTTTGGGCTGTAACAAGGACAAGCAGAATGCGGACGGTACGATCACCATCGACCTTTGGTATGGCGCGGCGGTAACCGAAGCGGGGCCGCCTCCGGCAAGCTGGAGCGCGCTGCAAATCATCAAGGACAAGCTCGGCATCAAACTGGTCGCTACGGCTCTGCCCTCAAACGAGTCGGATCAGGACGTAAAGATTCAGGCTGCCGGGGCTTCCAATACCTTACCGGATATTTTCATGGTACGCCTGGGTGTAGACACCAACCGACAGTTTTCCTGTCGGTCCCTTGGGGGGATCGATGACGATCCATTCGCCATTGGGGTAGTTTTTGTCAAAGGGCGCGTAATTCGCTTCCGACGCAAAGGCGCTGTTCTGTTCCCGCATGATGCCGAACTTTCCCTGCTTCCAGTTGGCACGGAAATCGTCCTTGCCGTAGCTCACCCAGTTGGGATCGATCACGCTTTCATCAATGAGGCTCTTAATGTAGGTAAGCGCCTCGAAATAGGCGGGTTTACGCACATTAAGCCCCGGATCACTCTTGTCCAGGCTCCAGGTTCCGGCGGTGCCAAAAGCGCCCATAAAGGGATCAAAGCGGCGGCCTATGCCCTCTTCAAAGTTGTTGATTTCCACAAAGGCGCCGTAGCCGTAGGTATCGTTCTTGCCGTTGCCGTCGGGGTCCCTAAGGGTAAAGGCCTTCATCACTGCAAGGTAATCTTCGATAGTTACCGGAACCGCAAGGCCGAACTTGTCGAGCCAGTCTTTGCGAATCAGGATGCCTTCGTTTTTGGCGATAGTACCGGGGGAGGCAAGGCCGTAGGATTTACCGTTTACGGTGGTAAAGCCCCGGCTGTCGTCATCGTACTGCACCGCGGTGCGGCCGGGCATCAGCGGGTAGAGATCATCCACCGATGCGATAAGGCCGGCCCGTATCAGGTTGAGCCAGGGATCGCGGCGTACCATGAAAATATCCGGTAAGGT
>BNVD01000207.1 GCA_025997835.1 Spirochaetia bacterium | reverse complement strand
CCTCTCTGGACCCCTGCCGACGCGCTCACCCTGGGGGAGTGGGTCAAGGAGCGTATCGCCATCCCTCTGGATGAATGGGAAACCCTCGCCGCCGCGTTGGGAGCGGAACCGCGGGAGGCCCTTGCATCGGACCCAACGTTGGGGGGGCGTATTGCCCTGATACGCCGGGAAGGCGCCGGTCTTCCTGCTATGGTACACCGGGAATGGGCCGCACTGTGGAAGCAGGAGGCCCTTACCCGGCTTGGCCCCTGGCTCCGTTTTGAGGGCCCGGTCTCCATCGCCCGTATTGCCGCCGTGTTCGGCGTGACCGTGGCGGAGGCGGCCGGTGCGGCAGACGCCCTGGCCGAATCCGGGGACCTGGTCACGGATGTGACCCTCGCGGTATCCGGCGGAACGGCCGAAACCGCAGGCGAAGCCCTCGTCTGTGACCGGGAAAATCTGGAACTGCTCCTCCGGCTTGGCCGGAAAAAACGGCGGTCCGCGGTACCGGAACGGCCGGCGGCGCTCATCGTTCCCTACCTTGCCCTGCGGCAGGGCATTATCCCAGGCCCGGCGGCGGGCGAGCCGTGGAGCGTACTGGCGGGGTATCCCGCTCCGGCGGCGCTCTGGGAAAGCGATATATTCCCGGTGCGGCTGGCCGCTTATACCCCGGAAACCCTGGACCGGGAACTTGAGCAAGGACGACTCCTCTGGTATGGGGCAGGACGGGAACGGATCGCCTTTGCCCCCCTTGCCGATCTGGACCTGTGTATGGCGGATTCCCGTCAGCCTCCCTTCGCCGGGGCAGAGGGCGCATTCTTTTTTGATACCCCCCGTGACTTTTGGGAAATCAGGGACTACCTGGGGCCGGACGACACCCTTACGGTGCTGCGGAAACTCTGGAACGAGGTCTGGAAGGGGATCCTCAGCGCCGATTCCTTTGAGCCGGTACGCCGGGGTATTGCCCAAGGCTTCATCCCGAAAGAGCTTGTCAGGGGAGCGGAAGAAATCGCCGCAGCCGGGACTATTGCCGCACGGTTTGGCGTGAATCCCGCCCTGCCGCGGGTTCCACGCCGTATCCCCAGGGCGCTGCGGGACCGGTGGAGAGCGGGGCCGCCGCTTCCGGGCCGGTGGTTCTCGCTTGCCGCGGACGATCCGCTCGATGGGAGTGAGGACGCGCTGGACGGGGAGGAACTCGACCGGCGGCGGGTCAGGCTGCTCCTCCGCCGCTGGGGGGTATTGGCCCGGCCCCTGCTGGAGCGGGAAGAGCCGTGCCTTTCCTGGGGGCGTCTCCTCCCGGCCATACGCCGCCTGGAACTCGCCGGGGAACTTACTGCGGGGCGCTTCTTTGCGGGAATAGACTCTCTCCAGTTCGCCTCACCCGATATAGGCCGGGAGCTTGAGGCCGCTGAAAATTTCACCGGGATATACTGGATGAACGCCGCCGACCCCGCAAGCCCCGCCGGGCTCAGGCTTGGCGGTCTTGACGCCGGAGCGGAACTCTCCCGGCTTCCCGGCGCCCGGCTCTGCTTCCGGGGCGCCGCCCTCATCGCCGTATCCGGCCGGAACGGCAGGGACCTTCGTATCTCCATCCCTCCGGAAGATTCCGGCCAGGAGGAAGCGCTGGGTTTCCTCACCTACCCCCGGTCCTGCTCCGGCGGCAGACACAAAAAGATCCTCATCGAAACCATCAACGGAGTATCCGCCGCCCAAAGCCCCTACGCAGACGCACTCAGGGCACTGGGCTTTCTCCCGGACCGGTCACAGTTAGTGTTGTGGTGAGTGTTTACGAAGATAAACCACAAGCTACCTAAAATTTATGTGTTTTTCTGTATTTTTTACTAAATACCCATTTAGTATATTTGATGAAATTTTGATATACTGGCGACAATTTTTCTTATATGATAGGATGGAACCAGTAACAGGAGGAATACCATGGGTAATTTAACCATTGCTTCCGCTTTCCGGCTTAGGAATAAGCTCAAGGAACGGATTAAGAAACTGACCGCCCAGATAGACCGGGCGGATGCGGTTAAGGACGCCGGCGCCGAGGAGAACACCTCGCTTTTTGACGGCAAGACTTTCACTCAGACTATCAAGGTCGTGGACGCCTTGATGTCATCCCTGCGGGAACTCAACCTCGCTATTGAGAGCGCCAATGTGGTAAACCGTGCGGACCTTATCGCGCTGGAAACCCTCAAGGCCAGGATCGCCCTTTTTGAGGATATTGCGGACAAGTGCCGCAGACAGGCAAAGGTCCGCTACGAGTACAATACCGAGGGCGGCAAGGACAAGATAGAGCTTGAACCCCTGCTGGATCAAACGGCTATCGTAACCCAACTTGAGGGGTTTAAAAAGGATAAAGAATCGATAGAAGAAAAGTTGGCGGAATCGAACTTTAGAACCACCGTAAACTTCGATCCCAATTCGGTAACAGCATTGCTATAATAGAGTTGAGCATTACAATTTAGGGAAGGGAAATGGAAAGCGCTTACCCTTAGGTGGGCGCTTAGCCGTATGGCCAATCAGTAAGCATCAACATTTTAGAGACTTGAAATCTCAAAGGAATAGTCTGATAAACTATATCGTTCGGTCAAAACCCAATAATCAGATTTTATGATCTTCTGATATTGAATCAACCCCGAACTAATACCCTTTAAAACGGTAACGGTTCAACCCTTACTACGATGATCTGGTTTTAATGGAAAAATTTCCGGCCATGAGTTTCCCTTCCCTTTTTATTAATAAGCAATTTTCCGGCTTCCGATGATAATGGTGAATGCGCTCCCTGCGCCTTGCCAAAGGTCTTTTTCCCGTACAACTTCCTGAAACCAATACTCCATAGGCTTTTCATTAAACGGCCACTTGATCTCATATCCCCATTCATATCGAATAATTTCAACATCTTTAACCGTGCCTATCGCTTCATGGTATGACTCATTTCCCCGGCCCACAAGAACAGCTTGCCAGCCTCTTCCGGGAGTAAACCGGCCAATAGGAAAACCGCGATTATCAGTTTGATAGTGAAATTGATTTGTTGTCATGAAATACGCGTCATTATAAGAGAACCCTCTGCCTCTTACCAGCTTCTTTGATTTATCTACCGGCACGGAATAAATGAAATAGTCATTTTCGATTCGGAGGGTATGCAGGCCGAAATAGTCATAAATGTCTGCCGTACTGCCGGTGGCGTCATACTCTTTGCTGAAATACACGTAGCCATTGTAAGGTTCGGTGAATGCGGTATCGGCAAAGGTGTTTATCGTAAGGCCCATGAACAAGAGTGATAATACAAGAGGCTTAATTTGTTCCATGGCATTCTCCTTTTAGACAGCGTTCATCGCACGATTTCCCGATATTCCCCCGCAGATTATTTTCCCCGCTCCCCTAGGAGCCTGTCGCGCTTTTCAATCGGGGTATGTACCTTTCCTCGTAACGGGGAAGTTTGTTGCCGAATTACCGGGGGAAAAGGCCTATAATCCCTTTTTCCCCGGGTAATTGCAGCCTCCCGTACCGGTTCATCCTTGAGAAAGGGCAAATAAACGCCTGAAGTCATAG
>BNVD01000206.1 GCA_025997835.1 Spirochaetia bacterium | reverse complement strand
TTTAATATCATCGTAAACCGTCCCGGTTTGGGCGTCAAAGATTTCCCGTAGAACAAAAACAAGATATGCCTTAAGGCTTTGCGTCAGGGGAGCCGGCGGTTCTGCCTGCAGACGGAGGTAACGGGCCATGAGTATACCCATGCTGATACGCTCCCGGCCGGCATCGTGATCCCCCGTGTGACTATAGTAGCTGTGCTGTTCTTCGTTGTCATAGATGAGGTACGCCCCATCCAGAGGACTGCCCGGATTATGATACTGCTGTTTTTCCGCGATAAAGGCGCAGCGCGCCGCCGCGAGTTCCAAAAGAGGCGGCACGGTCAGGACGCGGCACCACGCGTCAACGCCGTTTCCTTTAATGGAAAAGCGCCGCTCTCCGGGGACCAGACCCCGCGCCTCATCCGGCACAAGGGTCATTTCACGCTGGCCTTCCCGCCGCTTTATGGCAAGGCCGGTTTCTTCACCCTGAAAAGCAACAAAATGATCGGCGCTTATTTCGATATAAGAAGGGTAGTCTTTAAGCCGGCGGTAGAAATCATCCTTACCCTGATGCCAAAAAAGTTCCCATTCCAGGATCGCGCTTTCCCCGCTCTCAAGACGCAGGGGCGAAGGGTGCAGGATGAAATCGCCCCGGTCGTTGCTGGATTCCGAAAGAATGCGCTCAACGCTATAGGCCCCCAGGCTGCCCCGCTTCAGCACAAGGCCAAGGTGGGGCCCCTCGCCGCCCATACGCAGGCACATCACATAACTTGATGTCCCGCCGCACCAGAGGTGGGTATGGCAGCGTTTTTGTACGCAGATCCCCGCCTCGTGGTAGCTGTCGTTAAAAGGCGTATAAATGCCTATGCCGCCAAGGCAGGTGAAAACCGGATAAGGCGCGGTATTGGTAAACGTGTAGGTTTCCCTGAGGGTACCCGCAGGGGTGAATTCCCGGTTTACCGAAGCGGATAAACCGTTGGGAACTTTTACCGTACCCCAGGCCGTTGCCCCTTCGATCCAGTTCATGGCATAGGCATCATCAGGGTGCGTCAGGGATTTGAGGGCGCCGGTATCTTTGTCGTTTTCAATGATACAAAATGGGGCAGAATGGTTTGACATATATGTGTATAATGCCGCCGGGATCCGGGCATTGTCAACAGCTCGATTTTTGAAATAGCCTATGACGCTTGACCGGCAATTCCAAATTTAACCAGTTCCAAAATGAAACACTGAAGAAGATAAACCAAAGGTTCGACGTGGTTAAAATTCTTAATTTTGGAACTGGTTCAGGGTTTAGCCCTAACCGTGCGGAGGGGCGATTGAATGTCTGAGTACCAGGGCGGGTTGGATAATGACTTTCCGGTAAAGACGGCGGTCGGGATACTGCAAACCTTCAAAGAGTAAATCGGCGGCCCAACTTCCCACCAGACGCTGGGGCTGGGAGAGGGTGGAAAGGCCGGGGGCGCCAAGGCTGGCCATGGGAATATCATCATAGCCGATAATCGAAAGGTCACGGGGGATTTGAATTCCCGCGACATTGGCGGCGGCCATCCCCTGAAGGGCCAGATCATCGTTGAAGTAAAAAATGGCGGTAACCCCCAGCGCCGGGTTTCCCAGAATACCGGCGGTAAGATTGAAACCGGGATAGGAGTATTCCTGCTCCTTGTCAAAGGGAAAGTCCAGGGCCGGGTCGGCGGCAATACCCGCCTGGCTCAGGGCATCAAGGTACCCCTCGTGCCGGTCAAGGGCCGCCTTTACCGTACTATTGTAAACGCAGGCAATCCTTTTGTGGCCGCTTTTGATAAGCTGCCCCACCGCCAGCCTGCCGCCTGCCCGGTCATCCTGCATGATCTTTGAACATTCAAAGCTGGGAATATCGTTATTGATAAGTACCACGGGAATGTTCAGACTGTTCAAAAGTTCAAGGGAATGGGATTCCTCGCTTGTCCGGCCCGAATACAGGGGTTCCAGAATAAGCCCGTCCACCGAGCGGTTCATCATTTCCGTAATATGCTGGTATTCCCGGTCGCGGTCTCCCCCGGAATTGGCGGTAAACACCATGGCCCCCTGGGTGTGGGCCCGTTCTTCAATACCATTGACGATGAAGGAGTAAATCTCGTTGATGATATTCGGCACCAGAACCCCGATGAGCCGTCCCCCGGTCTTCCCCTGGGGGCGCATCCCCGGGACGGTCCTTGCGGCAGGGGGGGACCCGGTAAAGGTACCCTTCCCCTGGGTCTGGTAGATGAGGTTCTTTTCTTTGAGTACCTGGAAAGCCTTTCTGATGGTAGTCCGCGAAACGGACAGCCGGGTCATAAATTCATTTTCCCCAGGAAGAAGGGTATTACCGGGAAGGCTGTTTGAGCGGACAAGCTGTTCGATTTTTGACGCCAGCTGCCGGTATTTTGGGGCGTCACTGGCATCATCAAAGCCAAAAAGCCCCAAAATCTCATCTGATTTCATACGAAAATTATAACGGGGGGGAGTGGTAAGGTACAACATGCAAAATTATCTGCTTGCCCTATCCCGCCGACCGCCTCAAATCCTTAATAACCAACTGCGGTGTCTCAATCCCGTTAAAAAAGTTCCGCCCTGCCGTAAACACCACATCCACTGCATCGTTTAAAGCAAAGTCGCGCGGCACCTTTTCCGCCGCCTGCCAGTACACCGCCGGCCACTTGTGTTTACCCGCGTCCAGGGTAAGTTTGACGTGCTTTACCTCAACCTTGCCCATAAAACTCAAATCCGTTACCCGTAAGCCTTTGGCCATAAAGATCAACGGATCATTCTCCTCACCATAGGGCTCAAAGCGGTCCACCAGATTGAAGACATCCGGGGTCATGTAGGCCTGGGGCAGTTCCGCGTCCACCGTAACCGTTTCTTCAGGCCTTTCGGCTTCCAGTTCGATGGACCGGGCCGCCTTTTTCAGCCTGTCCCGGAAGGTATCCCAGTCTTTACGGTCCAGACTGAACCCTGCCGCGAAATTGTGGCCGCCCCAGTCGATAAAAAGGTCGGCGCACTGGTCCAGCAGTCCCCGGAGATCGTACCCTCGTGCCGAACGGAGGGAGCCGGTGGCGATTTTTTCCCCAAAGGAGACCACCAATGCGGGCACCTTGAAGCGCCCTACGAGGCGGTTCGCCATAATCCCGGAAATTCCCCGGTAAATATCCTCCCCGGAAGCGAGGACCAGTTTACCGTCGAACTCATCAAGGCTTTCCGCCGCCAGAGGCTCCACCACGGGCCATATCTGTTCGCCAAGGTCCTTCCGCTCATCGTTCATCTTTTTAACCGCCGCCGCCCGCTTCTCCCGCTCCCTGGGGTCCTCCTCCAGCAGCAGGGCCGCCGCTTCATCGGGGTGGCCCATACGCCCCGCGGAATTGATGGCCGGGCATATCTTCCAGCCGACTTCCGTGGCCCCAATCCGCCGCCCGTCAAGTTCCAGCTTTACCAAGAGTTCCTGAATCCCCGGCAGAGCGCGCTTGTTCAGCGCCGCCATGCCGCAGCGCACCATGATACGGTTCTCATCCTTTAAGGGCATGATGTCCGCCAAGGTACCCAGCGCCACCAGTTGCAGGTCACGGTAATCATCATCGGTAAAGTGATGCTCCCGCTTC
>BNVD01000205.1 GCA_025997835.1 Spirochaetia bacterium | reverse complement strand
CTTATAAACCAGTTGTTTTTGTTTTCCAAACTTGAAACCGGTAATCTTCCCTTTCAGTTTAAGCCGGTGCCCATTCAGAAATATATGGTCACGGTCCTGGATTCCCTTGAATATGATTTGAAAAAAAATGACGCCGTCCTGACGCTTGACAGCTCCTGTACCAACGAGGAGGTTTTTCTGGATACGGAACAAATGACCCGGGTGATTACCAATATACTTGAAAACAGCGTAAAATATAATCCGGGCAGGCACATAAACATAACCGTTACGGTGCTCCCGAAACGGGAAGCCGGCGAGCTCGTCATCAAAATACAGGATGACGGAGCCGGTGTGCCGGAAAAGCAGTTTCCCCATTTGTTTGAAAGTTTTTACCGGGGAGATGAGTCGAGAAATAACTATGCCGATGGAAGCGGGCTGGGGCTTGCGATTGCCAAAAACATTGTGATTGCCCATAATGGAAGCATCTCCGCCGAGAACCAAAACGGCCTGGCGATCACTATTACACTGCCGATGGAAAAGGGAAAGGAGAATGAATCATGAAGCGTATCCTGATAGCGGAAGACGACGCGGAAATAGCGGTCATCGAAAAAGACTATTTAAGCATTAACGGATTCGAGGCGGATATTGCGGCAGACGGCATAGTGGCGCTTGAAATGATACGGGCAAACCAATACGACCTGCTGCTGCTCGACGTGATGATGCCCGGTAAAAGCGGCTTTGAACTGTGCAGGGAAATACGCGACACCGTAAGCGCACCCATATTACTGGTAACCGCGAAAACGGATTCGGTAGACAAAATCCGGGGGCTCGGTTTCGGGGCTGATGATTACATAACGAAGCCCTTTGAAATACTCGAGCTTGTGGCGCGGGTAAAATCCCATCTTGCCAGGTATGAGCGGCTGACCAACGGACACAAAAACGAGGAAACCCCGGAGCAAGAGGGCGATAAGGAGGATAAAATTGTTGCGGGCGATTTGATGATACTGGCGCAGGCCTACAAAGTCTTTGTCAGGGGAGACGAGGTAAAATTCACCAACCGGGAATTTGAACTGCTGCTGTTTCTTGTTAAAAACCCCAATGTTGTTTTTTCGAAGAATACACTTTTCGAAGAGATCTGGGGACATGACTATATCGGCGACACCGCTACCGTTACCGTGCACGTCAACCGCATCCGGGAAAAAATAGAAGCGGACAGCCGCAATCCCCAGTATATTGATACGGTCTGGGGCGCGGGTTATAGGTTTAACAAGTGAGGGCGGGCATGACGGAATTTAGAAATTGTTTATAACTTCTACCCAAAATATTTGGAGAGGTATTGTATCACACATAACCACGTTATATGCAATGGGCCTAAAATTTATAGAAAAAAGTAAAAAAAGGCCTTGACGCATAAGTCTTAATATGATATTATATAAATACTGGAGGATTATTATGGCAATAAACTTGAAAAATGACATAAAACCGATTTCATATATTAAAACAAATGCGGCTGAAATGATGAAATATGTGAACGACAGGAAAAATCCTATCGTTATTACTCAAAATGGTGAGGCACGGGCGGTTTTGGTCGATATAGAAACATATCAGGAAACCCAAGATGCCTTTGCGCTTTTGAGTCTTATACACATTGCGGAAAAAGATGTACAAGATGGGAATACAGAACCGGCAGAAAAGGTTTTTGCTGAATTAAAGAAGGAAATTACCAAAAATGTCTGATGAAATAGAGCAATATGTTGTTAATATTACAACGAACGCGAAAAAAGATTTGAGGGAAATAATATCTTACATTGCCCAAGATAATCCGAGGACAGCTATAAAAATATTGGAAAAAATAGAATCAAGGATAAATAAATTGGATCGTTTTCCATATCGGGGAGGATATGTTCCAGAGTTATTGAAACGAAACATAAAAGAATATAGGCAATTACTTGAATCGCCTTGGAGAATAATATATAAAATTGATAAAGATATTGTGAATGTGTTATTGATAATAGATTCGAGAAGAAATACACAGGATATATTAATAGAAAAATTGTTAAAATAAAAGTACGGTCCACTGCACATAACCACGTTATATGCAATGCGCCCTAAACTTTGCTTAAAACCCCCGCCCCCGCCTTTTGCGGGCATCTTCCCCCTCACCCCAGCGCATCCCGCATGAGCCGGGTAAGCATCTTTGCTATCTGTGGCACCGGCGTATCCATACCGTTTTTAAGCCACTCCTGAACGAGCACAAGGGTGCCGCCTACTACATAAAAGAAACAATAATTGTCTGCTGATTTAGCGCCGACGGCTTCCGCTAATTGCCGCACCTCTTCGATACCTATACGGAAATATTTTTTCTGGAAACCACTGTCCCCGTTTTCACCCAACAGTACCTGCATGGAATTACCGTTATCGGCAATGTACTGTAATATCTCCTCAAAGGCAAGGGCAGCCTTGCCCACGATGAACTTGCCGGATTTTTTTTCTGCCCGTATATACTGCTGAATCATTTTTTGCGCGTCAGTAAGAAGCTGCTCCTCTATCTGCCGCAGAAGGTCGTATTGATCTTTGCAATAGGTATAAAAAGTCGAGCGGGACAGACCGGCAAGGGCGCAAATCTCTTTAATGGTTATGTCCATAATAGACTTTTCTTTCATAAGCGCAAGAAGGCTGTCCTGCAGCACCTTCATGGTAAACCGAGCCCTAATATCCGTCTTTTCCATACTTGTTTCCCGCCTTACATTTTACTCAATTATGTAAAGAAACCGGACAAAAAACTACACAGTGTCCAGTTCTCATACAGATACACAAGAAATGTGCTTTTTATCTAATAATAATACAGTATGTTTATCTTAAAGTCAATTACGAAGGAGTTTTTCAGTGGAAAAATTTTTTAAGCATCCCTGGGTGATTGTATGCGTCATTGCCGTCATTACCGTGTTTTTCGCCTTGCAGCTTCCCCGGGCGCGTATGGATAACAACGTAACCGCTTTTATTCCGGACGACAATCCAGCGCGGGTTATAACTAAACATCTGGAGGATGAATACGGCGAAGCAATCATGATCATGGTAGGGCTTGAACGCCCCTACGGCACGGTCTTTGACGGCGCCTTTCTCACCCGCTTACGGGAGTTTATCGCGGCAACAAAAGACATCCCGCTGGTTAAAGATACAAACTCCCTTATATCTGCCCAGTACATCACTTCGGATAGTGAGAGCATCATCGTTACCGACCTTGTGGGCGATGACTTTTCAGGAAAACCGGAGGAAATCGCCGAACTGAAACGCCGCATTGCATCCTGGGATATGTATCAGGGTTCTCTGGTGTCCGATGACCTTTCATCTACACAGATCATAATAACAATCAACGCCTCGTCAGACGATGTTGGCGGTCCTGAAGTCGGGGCGCTTCTCATACAAATCCGCGATATGGCGAAAGAAATGTTCGCAGGATACGCCACAGTCTACACGACGGGACAGCCGGTGGTTATGGCGACTATGACCGAATCGTCGATCACCGATGTTACGTTCCTTGTGCCTTTTGTTATCGTGGTACTACTGGGCGTCCTCGTCTTCTCGTTCCGGCGTTTTAGTTATGTGATGTTGACGCTCT
>BNVD01000204.1 GCA_025997835.1 Spirochaetia bacterium | reverse complement strand
TGCGGCAGAGGAGGTCCACGCCCGGACGATAACGCCGTATAGGGCGAGAAAGGCCTTGGCGATGGCCCCTGCGGCGACACGGCTTAAGGTTTCGCGTCCCGAGGAACGGCCGCCGCCACGGTGGTCCCGAACGCCGTATTTGGCTTCCCAGGTCCAGTCGGCGTGGCCCGGCCGGTAGAGGTCCTTCAGGGCGTCGTAGTCGGCGGAACGCTGGGCGCTGTTGCGGACCATGATGGCGATGGGCGTTCCCAGAGTTTTATCCTCAAGGACACCGGATAGTATCTCAGGCTCGTCCGGCTCGGCACGGGTAGTGGCGGGACCGCCTCCGCCGGGACGGCGGCGTTTCAGTTCCCGGCGTATATCATCAAGGGTAAGGGGGACACCGGCTGGACAGCCGTCAACGATACAGCCCAGAGCGGGGCCGTGGGATTCACCAAAGGTAGTGACCGTAAAAATGGTACCAATACTGCTGCCTGCCATTATTCGCCTCCGTGCCGCTTTTTTTCTACAGGGAAAGAAAAAATCGGTGGACCCGCGGATCGTCCGTCAGCTCCGGGTGGAAGGTTGCAGCAATAATGCTGCCCTGCCGCACAAAGACCGCCCTGCCGTTGTATTCCGCCAGTACTTCTACGCCCGTGCCCGTCCGGGTAATTACCGGCGCCCGGATAAACACGCCCCGCAAGGGGTCCCCCAGAGACGGCGCGGGTATATCCGCCTCAAAACTTTCGGTTTGCCGCCCATAGGCGTTGCGCGCTACATCAATATCCAACAGTCCCAAACACAGTTGATCGTATTTTTCGATATGCTTCGCCAGAAGTATCGCCCCGGCACAGGTTCCGAAAACCGGTTTCCCCGCTGCGGCAAACTGTTTAATAGGCTCGACCATCCCATACCGGGCAAGGAGCTTGCCGATGGTGGTACTTTCCCCGCCGGGCAGAATAAGGCCGTCGATGTTTGCAAGACCGGCGGCTTCCCGTACTTCAAGCGCAGAGGCGCCCGCCGCCCGGATCGCTTCCGCGTGTTTCGCAAAGTCACCCTGTAAAGCAAGGATGCCGATAGTCTTCACAGAAGTACTACCAGCCCCGCCCCGCAAGCTGTTCGGATTCCGCGAGGGTATGGGAATTGATACCCAGCATGGGTTCACCCAGGCCGGTGGAAATCTCCGCGAGTTTTTTGGGGTCCTTATAATACGTAACCGCCTCGACAATGGCTTTGGCCCGCTGGGCGGGGTCCTTCGACTTAAAGATGCCCGACCCCACGAACACCGCCTCCGCCCCCAGCAGCATCATAAGGGCCGCGTCCGCCGGGGTTGCCACGCCGCCTGCGGAAAAATTGGGTACCGGCAGTTTTCCGGTGCGGGCCACTTCAACTACCAGCCCGTAGGGAGCGCCCAATTCCTTGGCGGTAGTCATCAGTTCTTCTGTGGGAAGATTCTGGAGCCTGCGGATTTCCCCCAGCACCGTCCGTAAATGGCGGACCGCCTCAACAATATCCCCGGTACCGGCTTCGCCCTTGGTGCGTATCATGGCAGCCCCTTCACCGATACGGCGCAGGGCTTCCCCCAGATTGCGGCAGCCGCAGACAAAGGGCACTTTATAGTCGTGCTTGTAGACATGAAACTGATCGTCCGCCGGGGTAAGTACCTCGCTCTCATCAATAAAATCCACCTCCAGGGCCTCAAGGATCTGCGCCTCCGCAAGATGCCCAATCCGGCACTTGGCCATAACAGGGATACTCACCGCGTCCTGAATACCCTTTATCAAAGCAGGATCGGACATACGGGCCACGCCGCCCTGGGCCCGTATATCAGCCGGTACCCGTTCAAGGGCCATTACCGCTGCGGCCCCGGCAGTTTCGGCAATTTTTGCCTGTTCCGCGTTCACCACATCCATGATGACGCCGCCCTTCAGCATCTCCGCCAGACCGACTTTGCTGCGCCAGGTAGCTTCCTGCCGTTCCAGCCATGTACCATCACTCATTGTCCTGCTCCTCTCAATATATCCTGATGAAATCATGGTTATTAAATGATACCATGTCAAGGTTGGGAGCAGTACTACGAGCAATTCAAGATTTAACCACAAGCCTCCTACTGGCGGCACCACACAAGAACCCGCTTGCGCGGGGGAGAGCACGGACAAAGAAAAAGACAGGAGAGAACGAGTCTGTGAGGTACTGCCAGTAGGCAGTTTTGCCAGTAGGCAGCTTCGCCAGTAGGAGGCTTTGCCAGTAGGAGGCTTTGTGTGGGCCGTGGTTATTTGGAATTGCAGTCAAACAACTTTACGGATATAAAAAACCGGGCCGGCAAACAGTACGCCGGTCCGGTTTTTTATATGCGGCAGCTAAGGCCGATCGGCTTTAGCCGAAAGGATACCTTATTTTACTATTGATAGCACTTCTACGGTAAAAATCAGGGTTGAGCCGGGGGGAATCGGGCCGCCGCTCTGATCGCCGTAGCCTAATCCCGCGGGGATGTAGAGTTTGTACTTACCGCCTACGCCCATCAGTTGCAGACCCTCGGACATACCGGGAATGACCCCGTTCAGGGGGAATTCCGCAGGTTCGCCGCGATCGTAGGAGCTGTCAAAGACGGTCCCGTCGATAAGGGTTCCTTCATAGTGAATCTCTACCGTTTCGTCCGGGCCGGGCTTCTCACCGGTTCCTTCGGTAATTATTTCGTATTGCAGACCGCTTTCGGTGGTGATAATGCCGGGCCTTGCACCATTTTCGGCCAGGAATGTGTCCTCCTTCTCCTGGTTTTTCGTTGTCTGGTTAGTCATAGCCTCGGTTAGGGTGGCCTGAATCTTGGTGTACGCATCCTCTTGTTCAAACCGGAGTTCCTTTCCACCCAGTGCATCCTGGAATCCTTTTACAAATTCCTTGTAGTTTAACGTTATTCCGTAGGGTTTGAGGTCTGCCCCCAGAATCATCCCGAAGGCATAACTGGTGTCGGTGTCCACCTTGAACAGTTGGCCTGAGCCCTCTGCTTTGGTGTTTCCGGCATCGCCATTTCCACCGGCTTTGCAGGCGCCCAGCACAATGATAGCCAATACAATGGCTATTACGTTTTTTTTCATCATCTTTACATTCCATTTTTGTGGGATTTCAGGACATACACCCTGAAAAATTTACCTCATGCCGCAAGGTGTGGGGTGAATTCGACTATAGTGTACCGGGAAAAGAAAGGAACGACAAGTAGCTAAGCCGCCGCGGGAGGGTAAAATAGTGATTTTTTTGTGCGGAAAACAGCCCCGGTGACCCGGCTGCCCGAAAAAAGCATAAAAACAGCGTTTTTTTTTGCTTTTTTTTAAATATTTTCAAAAAAGTACTAGATTATTTTTAACAAATAAAATATGATATATCTATCTTACTAAATAGGAGTTTTGTTATGGCTAAACAAACAGTTCTGGTACCAGGTACGGTTCTCAAGGGTCTCCTCGACGAATACAACATCTCTGTCGCGAAGATCTCCGAGGATATCGGCCTCAGCCCATCTGCCGTACGGCAGCTCATCAATAATAAGCTCAAGGTGAGCCCTATTATTGCCCTTCGGTTATCAAAGTATTTTGATAAAAGCGCTCAGTATTGGATCGATATGCAGAACGATCTGGAACTTTCACAGCTCCAGAAGGATGCAAAGACTGGTAGCAGTCTTTGCAT
>BNVD01000203.1 GCA_025997835.1 Spirochaetia bacterium | reverse complement strand
TGGAGGTGATTCTGGATGGCCTGGGAAACAAAGGACATGAGCTGTTGTAAAAAATGTAGTTCCGGCGGAGTATAGGAGCTCGCCAGAAGTTTGGGCCCCACCAGAATCAGGCCGTACAGCCCATGCGGCCCCAGAATGGGAATGACCAATTCCGGTTTCAGGGTGTCC
Organism: Spirochaetia bacterium; assembly: GCA_025997835.1. Lineage (GTDB taxonomy): Bacteria > Spirochaetota > Spirochaetia > Treponematales > Breznakiellaceae > BNVD01. The sequence continues at coordinate 3,508 of BNVD01000203.1, read as the reverse complement.
AAAGAACGGAAAATTTCCTCCGCGCCGGTCCGGGCCTGACCCGTTAGTTGGCGTTTAAGCAAGGCATAGCTGACGGGTTCCCGGTTCGCCGCAAAAAAAGCCTCAAAGGGGAGGAGCGTATCGACGGACAGGGCCAAATTCACCGGCTTGTAGTTTTGATAGCTCCTGATGGTCACATCGTCCCGGTTTTGCAGAGGCCGCCAGAGGAATACGATAAAGGCGGGCAGGAACTGATCCGAAATCTGCCACACCGTGGCGTCCATGATTTCGTCGATGGAGGTACGGTGAAATACCTCCGACGCGCCGGCAAGGAGGCTCTTGTATGCGCGAAGCTCCCGGTTCAGTTCGTCAATATGGCCAAGTACCCCTAATTTTTGGAGAAACGCGTGGTTTTCAACAATTTGGGGCTTTGATAAAAAATCCTGGCCGGTTTCGTCCATAATCAGGTGGTCGAAAAACGATCCGCAATGGGTTGTCTCCATCCGGCCCGGTTTTCTTTCGCTTCCCATTCGATAATTTTTTTGATTTTAAAATTTTTTGTATCCTGCGGATTTTGATAATGGACCACCCCAAACCGGCCGCCGCCGATATAGGCGACCACATCACCCCGGTCCTGAACCTCTTTTTCGGCTATTTTTGCGATGATACAGTCAAAATGAGCGGGCAGGCCGGAGTTTTTATCGGTCATGGCGGCGGAAATATCCCGTATGGGTTTAGCGCAGATAGGACAATCGGGAGCGGGGATGGGGGTGCTGGGGGGCTTTACGGGAGCCCATTGAGGACGGTTAACCATCGCCCCACGGTTTCGGTCCGGGCGGAATATATCCTTATCGGACTTTTTTTTACCCGGCAGCAGGGACTGGCCCTGCCAATCATCCTTAGCCCGGTGTTCCTGCTTCTTCGAAGGCCGCCGACGGCTATTGCCTCCCCTTCCGTTGCCGCTCATACGTTCCTCCATGGGGTATATCCAGAATCTCATTACTCAGGATTAAGGCTAAACGCTGAATCGCTTCATAAAGATAATCCTCATTATCGATCTTTTTCCGCAAGATTTCAATTCTTGTAGAATGCAATGAGATTTCACTTTGCCCTGCAGACGAAGCAATTCGGGACACCATAATCATACACACTCCATAAAGGCTGATGCAAGATGGGTAATCGATTCGGGGCTGATAAACACCACATCAAATCGAACGGCCATACCATTATATTTTCGATGAACCGAAAGGAAATACTTAGCTGTTTCTATGATACGCCGTTGTTTTTTTAGATCGATGCCGTAGTCCAGGCTGTCCATAGCATAGACGGACCAGGTTTTTACCTCGATAAAGACGAGGGTCTCCCCATCCAGGGCAATAAGGTCGATTTCTCCGGTTTTGGAACGGACATTCCGGGCGATGATGTGCAGACCCTTCTCTTCCAGCCAGGCGGCGGCCCGCGCTTCCCCTTCCCGGCCGGCGCCGGTTTTACTCACCCTGTTTCGCAATCTCCCGCGGGTCCAGGGCTCTGGCTATGTAACGGGTGGTATCCTGCAATAAATTGATAACCGGCCCGTCATTGGGACGGAAGACCCGGTTCTCCGCATCGATTAAGACTTTGATTTTGGGCCGCAAGGGGGCATACCCCTGTACTTCGATCACTCTGGCAATAACCCCGTTATCCAGCCGGACAATGGCGCCCACGGGGTATATGCCCATAGTCCTGATGAACGCCCTGAACGCGTCCGGGTCAAAGCGCGGGGACCGGTTTGAGAGGAGATTCTGCATGACCTCGTGGCCCACCAGAGAGTTTCGTCCGGGCTTTTCGCTGATCATATCCTCGAAGGAATCCGCCACGGTCACGATCCGGGCGTTCAGATCGATCTGCTTGCCCGCAAGTTTGTTGGGATACCCCTCTCCGTCCCAGCGTTCATGGTGATGGAACGCGATAAGCCCCACCGCTTCGGGGTACGCAAGCTCTTTACTGATGATCCGGTATGACGCAAGGGGATGGGCGTGCATACGCCCCAGTTCTTCCGCCGTAAGCTCCCCCTTTTTCTCCAGCAGCGTCCGGGGAAGCCGTACCATCCCCACGTCGTGGAGCAACGCCCCGGTGACTATCTGCACTATCTTGTCCAAGGGCAATTTGAGAGCTATGGCGATCCGGGCCGACAGGACGGCTTCATTTATCGATTTTCGCGCCAGTTCCCGGCCCGGTACTTCACCGCCCAGAATAAAGCCGACGATCTGTCCCCGCTGTTCCCGTACCGCCTGGAGTACACTACTGGTAATGGCATCGATAAGGCGGTTCTCCACCGGACGGTAGATGCCGATCTGCTCAAAAACCCAGTCCAGCCGCCCGATCAGGTCCACATAGCTGGGATAGGCATCCTGATTTTCCTCAACCTTTTTCAGCGATATGATACTGATGGTTTTTTTCTTTTCCGCGGCAGCTTGCTTGCCCGTATCTGCCTGCTTGTTAACGGCGCCGACCGGGGGGGCGGCGGTTTTTCCGGCGGCCTGCCGCTCAAGCGCAAGCTGTCTTTTGATAGTCGCCAGCAAACCGCCTGAAGCCATCGCCGTCTCCGTTTCCGTCGGGAGGATCATCCTGCCATCGGTAATGGCCGTCTCGACCCCCCAGGAAAGAAGCTGGGTTATATCCTTTGCCCGGACCGCAATATCCGCCGGTACCAAGAGGTTGGTGTCATCAAGATAGACATCTTCGGTAAAGGTCATGCCGGGACAGAGGTTTTTAATCTGAAGCTGTTTCATCGTCCTTCCTTTGCAAATACAAACGCCAGAATTTTAGCCACCGCCTCCCCTCAAACGGCTTGATGCTACGCCTCCTCATTCACCGAAAGCAAATCGTCATACTCAACATCGGCAAAACCCCCACCGGGTATAAATAAGTACCATATCGCTTAATAACAACCGTACCGGCACCCTGGGAGCCGCGGACACTTCGTGTCCGATTGCGCTTGTAGGTGTGCGACCGTACACGGTCGCCTTGCGCTTGAAGCCGCAAAAAACCTGCTATTAACGGGCTCCTGCAGAAACTTCGTTTCTGAGCGGAGTTTGCAGGGTAAAAATCGGCTTGAAAGCCGATTTTTTCTATTGAATTGCACGAAGTGCAACAAACTCCTAAAATCAATATTCGGGGCATACGGTAAGGACTGCCGGTTGAAGCGACGGTAGAACCATTAAAACAAGTAGAGAGCGTACGTATTGCGGTTTTTCCAGACTGAGCGTTCCGGGACCTGAAAGCTTCACCAAACCTTAAACGGTTATTGCTCGGACGCTGCGGAGGCCGGAACTGCGACAGCAGCGGCTGCCGGAACAGCGGTAGAGGCGACCGCGATGCCTTTCTTCGAGATCAGTTCCTTGATCTTGGCGGCCTTGCCGATCTTGTCCCGGATATAGTAGAGCTTGGCCCGGCGGACCTTACCGGCGCGGGATAGCTCAACCTTGGCAATCCGGGGGGAATGGATGGGAAATACCCGCTCAACCCCCACGCCGTAAGAATTTTTCCT
>BNVD01000202.1 GCA_025997835.1 Spirochaetia bacterium | reverse complement strand
ATACGGAATAGTCACGGAAAACAGGGACCCATTTCTGCCCACAGCAATCATTATGCGGGATTCTTACTTTGTGGATTTGGAGCCTTTTACTTCGTCAATTTTTTCAAAAGCCGAATATATCTGGACTCAGCCCGAAAAGAGGGACATAGCCTATCTGGAGCAGCTGCCGGTAAAACCGGATGTTTTTATTTGGGAGATAGCCGAACGCGCCCTGGAAGGAATTCTGACCGTAGCTCCAGGCGAATTCCCCTATGACTAAAGCCTTAACGGCATCTGCGGCGCGCATTGCGGCAAGCGGATTTTTTGGGGTACGCTAACGCTATGATTACCAAAGAGGCCTTGCGGAAAGCGATGAAGGCGCGGCTTGGGGCACTACCGCTTTCGCGGTTTCAGGATGAGGGCGAAGCGGCGGCAGCGCGGCTCTGTGAGTGGGAGCTGTGGAGCCGCTCCGCACGGGTGCTGCTCTTTCTTTCTATAGAGAGGGAGATTGAGATGGCGCCGCTGTTGACACAGGCCTTTTCTAGCAGTTTGTTGCACTTCGTGCAATTCAATAGAAAAAATCGGCTTTCAAGCCGATTTTTACCCTGCAAACTCCGTAAGGAGCCCGTTAATAGCAGGTTTTTTGCGGCCTCAAGCGCAAAAAACCTACAAGTGCAACAGGCTCCTGGCGGACTACTGTCTGCGGGACTACTGTCCGCGGGAGTACCGTCCGTGGAAAAAACCGTGTATCTGCCCAAGCCCGAAGGTGATTCGATGCGCTTTTTCCGGGCCGCGTCGCCGGATGGGCCCTGGACCGTGGGGGCTTTTGGGATACGGGAGCCTGCGGACTGTACGGAAAGAACGGTGTTCCGCCCGGAAGACGGCCCCGCACTGGTGGTAACGCCGGGGCTGGCCTTTGACCGCCGGGGGAACCGGATGGGCCGGGGCCGGGGGTACTACGACCGCTTCTTCGCCGGGCTCGATGCGGCAGGGGCGGAGTATTACACGGTGGGGTTCTGCCTTGCCGAACAGCTTGTTGATGAAGTGCCGGTTGACCGCCGGGATAAAAGGCTGGACGCCCTTTGTACGCCGGAGGGGGTTTTGTGTTTCCGGTGAACGCCTGCGGCGATTATCAATAGAGAACATCAAAAAACTTCAGTTTTTTGATGTTTACCGCTTGAAAACGCATTTGCGCAGTCTTTAGACGAGCAAATGCAGGGGCACCGTAAAAACTAACCGAGTTTTTAGCGGTGCCCTAGCATCAATGCCGCGTACTTACGAACTCGGCGTTCATGCGCCGCAAACGCCGGGAAAGATCCCGTGCAAGGTTCATAATCACAATCGCAAAAACTTTCAGGTCTTTTTTATAGAGTTCGTGCAGGCCGCGATTGGAAAGCGACATCACCCTGGTTGGGACAAGCGCGCGGATCGTCGCGGCGGAGGCCATTATATCCAGCACCGCCATTTCCCCAAAGGCGGTCCCCTCGTCAAATTCAAACAGCCGCACCCCATTCAGGCAGCCCTCGGTCCGGCCCTCCAGAATAAAAAAAATCTTGTCGTTGGGCTGCCCCTCAACAATGATGTCCGTACCCTGCTCAAAGGTTTCCTGCTTCATCAGGGACAGAATGGTCTCAATCTGCTCCGGTTCCAGCCCGCCAAAAAAAGAATGTTTCCGCAAATCCGCCGGTTCGATCATAATCGTAGTACCTCAAAAAAAAGACGATGCGCCTGGACGTTAGTGTGCGCACCGTCAAAACTTGAGGGGCTTTCCCTCCCGTTGTATTATTTATCGGCGGTCAGCCTTAAATCTTTAGGGGATAGTGCGTTTTTTTGCCCTGCGGACCTCCGGTCCGCGGACCTCCGGTCCGAAAACACTCAGCTTTTTTTTTGTCCCTCCGATATTCAGATTATAGAGGAGAAAAGATGGTTCACGGGGCATTGCACACATCTGCCTTACCCAGTATCGGCTACGCGATCACCGCATCCCAAAGCGGCAGGATGTCCCTGCCGGTTTCCCCCTCCTCGGTAATCTATTCCCAGTTTAAGCATGTATCCGGGGTGCCCGCCCCGGAAGGAACCCAGGGCATTGCAGTCAACAAGCTCAAGGTGCTGGATGTGCTGATTGAACAGCTCAGCCAGATCAAGCGGCGGCCCATGCCGGACAGCGCTTCCCGTGGATCCCTGTCCGACGACCAGATCAACGCCCTTATCGATCAGTACGAAACCCAGATTCGCCAGGCCCAGGCCGCCAGCGCCGCCATGCCCTACAAACCAACCCCTATCGCGCCGGGCGCCGTCTTTAACCTGGTCGCCTGAGTCCAGCAATTCTTGCTTTGCATTACTGGCATATACGGGCGGCGGGCGGGCAGCCCCTGCCCGAGCCAGATGGACAACGACTTTGCTCGAACCAGGCGCGTTTGCTCTCTGAGGGATTTGCGTTACTGGCTAAGACGCTCGAGCTTTTTTGTGGGTTGCCATAATGTCTCTGGCAGGGGCCGTCCGCCCCGCCGCCCGCCTTTGCCGTCGGACCTGTAGGTCCGATATATCAATTGCTTGCTTTAAGATGGGGAAGGTACGGGTGGGGCATTTCCGGCGGTTAAAGCAAGAATTGCTGAAAGGTTTTAGCAATTCTTGTTTTTTCACCGGAAAAGATATATTATTTATCATAGTCCTTAAGGAGGCAAAAATGAAAAAACATGGTGTAGTTGCGGGAATATCCGGCAAAGCGGTCGCGGCACTGGCATTGGCCTTTGTGCTGATTGCGTGTCCCAATGACACAACCGATTCGGTACCGGTAGACACCTGGAAAGATGTTACCAGTTTGTCCCAGCTAAACGGAACGTGGACGGGTTCATACAGCAAAACCCTAAGTGTTAAGGAATTGCTGGAAACCATTGGGGATTTGGATCCATCAATGGAGAATCCGTTGGATGATCCGTTAACGGCAATGATGCTTGCCGGTATAGACGTTACCAGCAGTACTGAACTAACCACAACCATTGATGCGGGCTTGGCAATTCAGGTTGTGTCTATAAAAACGAAAGCGACTTTTACCGGCGGATATACCGCCCTTCTATGGCCGGTCTTAAAGCTCAACCTTATGGGTCTGGGTCAGGAAGGCGTTACATTTGATGACGCAACCTACTCAGTCATAACAACACAAGATTTGGGGGCGCTTCCTATAGACCTCAGTATGCTGGCCGGCGCCCAAATAAACCAAACCGGGACAAAGGTAAAGATCCCTGAGGCGACAATGAAAGCGCTTTTGGGAGACGGTTTCCCGGAAATAATATTCTACAAACAATAGCATAACGCTACCGAGTAGCGTAACGCTGTTACAACAGCGTTACGCTGCTGTAACAGCGTTACTCGTCCGCCGGAGCCCGCGCGTCTTTCACGGTGTCCGCTTCGCCGCCGATGCGTACGCTGGAAGCGCTGACCAGCCGGGCAAGCTGGTCAACGGTCCCGCGCTGGCCGGACTGTATCGTAATAAGCTCATCCCCCGCCTGAAGTACCAGCCGGGCGTTAATGCCCGTATTGATCACCGTCGAAGCGGTAATGACCATACCGGCGGTGATATCCTCCCACTTGTGAGGTGCAAGCTCCCGCTCCACCCTGCCGCTGACACTCCGCACGGTATAGTCTTCACCGGCGAACAAATGCGCCGATGTCATGAGTCCTGCCAGCACGATAAAAAACGC
>BNVD01000201.1 GCA_025997835.1 Spirochaetia bacterium | reverse complement strand
GCAGTTTCGGAAGACAACGCGGAAATTAAAGAGGGCCTTATATGTTCTGTGGTCAGGATTGAAGGGGTCAAAGCGATTGTACGCCGACTCTCCACGGAAAGCGATTCATCCAAAGGTTAAATAAAACATATTTTTTTGAAAGGAGTTCTCCATGTATTATGTACTTATTGCCCTGATTGTTTTTGTTCTGCTGGTGGTTATTTCGGGGATAAAGATCGTACCCCAGTCAAACGCGTTTGTTATAGAACGGTTCGGCGGGTATACGGCAACCTGGAATGTGGGTATTCATATATTGATACCCTTTATTGACCGGGTCGCAAAACGGGTGTCACTAAAAGAATCATTGTATGATTATGAACCCCAGCCGGTGATTACAAAAGACAATGTTACCATGCTGGTTGATACGGTGGTATTTTATCAAATATCCGATGCGAAATTGTTTGCCTACGGCGCCGAGAATCCGAAACTGGCCATTGATAAACTATCCACCACCACGTTACGAAACGTTATCGGCGAACTTGAACTGGACGAAACCCTCAGCAGCCGGGATACCATTAACGGAAAACTTCGCAGTATTCTTGACGACGCCACCGATGCGTGGGGTATCAAGATAAACCGGGTGGAAGTAAAAAACATCGACCCCCCGGAATCAATCAAGGAAGCCATGGAAAAACAGATGCGGGCCGAGCGGGAACGGCGCGCGGTGATTCTTGCCGCGGAGGGTGAAAAACAGGCGGCAATCCTCAAGGCGGAAGGCGAAAGGCAATCCCTGATTCTTCAGGCTGAAGCAAAAAAAGAAGCTGCCATACAGGAAGCCGAAGGGGAAGCCAAGGCAATCTATGCGGTACAAAAAGCCACCGCCGATGGCCTTGAAATGATCAAGAGTGCCATCGGCAGTGAAGGGGCCATAAAACTCAAGAGCTTTGAAGCCTTGCAGTATGTTGCCGATGGAAAATCCACAAAAATAATCATTCCGTCGGATATACAAAACCTTGCGGGGCTCGTTACGGCGGTTACCGAAATGGCAAAAGGGAATCCCTAAAAACGGGAGTTTTGAGACGCCCTATACCGTAATAATAAATCCTCATACGGCTTGACAACCCATGTATCTCATACTATCATTATACTTGACATAGTAACCAGGGCGTTTTCGCGGAAAAACGGGAGGATTCTTTGAAAACGCCGACAGGTCAAATACGGGGAAGGGAATTTGATCAGAACCGGCAGGGCGCTAAGTTCCCCCTGGGGGAGCTAAAAATAACATGCAAGGAGTTTCTGATGAAGAAGAAAATTGCGTTCTTTGCACTAATCGCGTTGATTAGTGCCCTTTCCCCGCTTTCGGTGTTCGCCCAAAACACCGGCCAGTCCGCTGTTGGCGGCTTGTACGCACCGGCCGATCCCGATCCGGCAGGTGTAAGCCCCAATCTGACCCCCACCAACGACCCGGCTCCTACGGCTCCGGTGGGGACCGGTACCTCGTTGCCCCCGGCTGAAGCGGGGAGCCAACCGGTTGTGAAGGCCCCTCCTCCCCTTCCGTCTTGGCGTAGTGTGCCGTCAACGACCTCGGAAAATGATGAAGTCCCTAAGTGGGTAATTCAACCCGATCTGGTAGACATAATCCTTGTCGAGAATGGAACGTATACGCTATTGGAAAAAGATGGCAAGAAGATTATTGACCACTCTGAGCGGGTACTTATCGGCATGGGAAGCGCAAAAGCCGAAACCCCTCAGAAGGCAATCCAACTGGCCGAAGCCCGTGCCCGTCAGGATATCGCAACCCAGCTTGATAGCAAGGTACAGGCCAGAATCAGGGATTATACGGAAACCAGAGATAGTAATGGCAGGACTGCTAATTCTTCCATATCCAGCGTTGCCGGGACGCAGGCGACCAGTATCTCCATAAGCAATGTAAAAGTGGAGAAACGGGACCAGACCAAGGACAAGACCTGGTGGGTTTTGGTCACCTGGAAGCAAGCTGCGGAAGTGCCGGATGATGATGAGAGTTATCGCGAGCGGGCTCAGAACGAGTTTAACCAGATGGAAGGGGTAACACCCGCCGCTGCAGCCCCTGCCCCGGTGACCCCCGCCATAGTGCCGGCTGCCGTAGTAACGGCGCCCGCGGCGGTGATTCCGGTTACGGTAACACCCATAACAACGCCCGCCACAGTGCCTGCCGACAACCCCAAGGATGAGCAGGCGGAGCCTGCCGCCTTGAAGGTCCCCGTAGTAAGCGACTAAGCGGAACGCCGTTTTTTACCCGAACCCTCCTCTGCCAAGCAGAATTTTTGGAGGTTCGGGTAAATATTTACGTGAATACTAAAACAATTCGCTCTGAGTAGCAGCTTTCCCGCCAGAGGCGGCCTTGTCGTCCTCTGCGGTGCTGCCCGCTGTGTCCGTTGTCCGCTTATAATCCGCCGCTATCACCGGAGAGGCCAATAACGCCAGGAATTGCGCCTCATCGATAATCGGGATGCCCCAGGTTAACGCTTTCTTGTTCTTTCCCGACCCTGATTCGGGATCGTTGGTCACGAGGAACGAAAGGTCCTTCACTACCGACGCCTTGGCACTTCCCCCCAAGGCCTTGATCCGTTCCTCCGCCTCGTTCCGCTTCATCGATGCCAGTTCCCCGGTAAAGCAGAACGAGTACCCCCGGAGGGGCTGCTCGTCATCCGGCGGAGGGGGGGCGACCGTAATACTGCCGACGGCCAGTACGCCGTCCATTTCGGCGGCGGTTTCCACAAGCCCCAGAGCAATAGTTTTCGCGGTGATTTCCCCCAGACCGTACACGGCGGCAAGCTCCTCCACCGAAGCCGCCCGCAGTTTTTCCAGGGTGTCAAACCCCGCAAAGGCCGCTTTCTCCATGATGGTCTCCCCCACCCCCTCAAAGTCAAACCCCGCCACAAAGGCAGCAAGGGATAACGCGCGGGCCGCCTGTATATGGCGCACCACCTTTGCGGCGGAAATTTCCCCCATCCGTTCAAAGTCCGCCAGTTCTTCCGCGGTAAGGGTGTAGAGGTCCGGTATATGCCGGACCCGGCCTTTATCGAATAACTGGTGTATCAGCTTTTCACCAAGCTCCCGTATATCCAGCACCGACACCCACTTCTCTATCCGGTGAAGGAGCCGCTTGGGACAGTCCGGGTTGGGACAGAAAAGCCGGGTGCCGCCATCTTCCAGCGCGGTACCGCAGCTTAGGCAGGCCGAAGGTAATTCGATGTCCCGCAACTCCCCCACCGGGAACTGCGCCGCAAGTTCCGGCGGAGCCAGCCCCTCAATCTTGGGGATGATCTCCCCCCGCTTCACCACCATCACCGCAGAGCCGAGTTTAAGGCCCAGGGAGCGGATCATGCCGGGGTTGTTGAGGTTGGCCCGCTGTACGGTGGTTCCCGCGAGCCGTACCGGGTCCACAATACCGATGGGGGTGTAGGTCGCGCCGGATTCACTCCATTCCACTTCCCGGAGTACGCTCACCGCCGCCTCCAAGTCAAACTTGAAGGCGATCTGCCGCTCCGGCCGCGCCCGCCTGAGATCGGTCATATCGGTTTCCCTGTCCTTGACTACAAGGCCGTCAATGTCCACCGAAAGGGACTTCCGCTTTTCCGCCACCTCGGCGCGGTAGGCAATCACCGCTTCCGCGTCGAAAAATTCTTTTGTTTCGGTTACCGAAAAGCCCCGCGCTTTAAGCCAGGCGATTTTGGCAAGTTCATCCTTAAAATAGCGGTCATCCCCGATGGCGGAGGCATCGTAGGCGATAAGCCGCAAATCTTCGCAGCCTACGCCGTCTTTCCGCCGCATGATCCCGTTGGCAGCGTT
>BNVD01000200.1 GCA_025997835.1 Spirochaetia bacterium | reverse complement strand
CGTAAATCTACCGGTATCAGCATCGGCGTCTCCCGATCTATCTCCACAAATCGTATTCCCATACCCCCTTTTTACCATATTTTGTCGGTGTGTGGCGATCCCCTGGGAAAGTGCGACAGGCTGCTAGGCGAACGGAACCCGGAGGGGCTTTAGCCCCGAACCGCAAACCGTATGTTATGTGCAGTTGGGGCGTACCCCATTATTTTTTTTATTTACAGCTATACGTTTTTATGACTGTTGTATTTAAAAAAATAACAAATACTGAGAGTGATCATACCAATACCCGTAGATGGTGTTCCAAGGCTACCAGTATATACAGCACTTGTTATAAAAATAGCGAATAGACAAATGGAGATAACTAAAAAGATCAAGGCATATTTTTTTAACTTTTCTATTCTTCTTGTACGTTCTTCTAGCCATGCATTTTCTGTTGCAGATGCATTTGCAAAGAAAAAGGCTAACCGCCAGATATACTGTTCACATGCCGCAGAATTTTTTTCCGATGTTTGCTTATATAACTTTACGGCTTTCCTTGTCTTCCCTACAGCTATCAATTTGATCAATTCGGCATCTAAGCCACTTGACTTGTCAGCGGTAACCGTACTATTTGATTGTGCAAATTGGCACCCGCATTTATCGCAAAAAACCGCCTCATCATTTACTTCTGCACCGCATTTGCTACAAAACTTCATAAATCCCTCCAAGCGCTTTATTTCTTGCATAGCCACCATAGCGGCATTCTGTTTACCTTATGCTAGCAATTTAACTGATAAAAACATTCCATTTGTCTTTATATTTACTTGAAACTTTTTTTAGCCTACCATACTGTACTACAGTTCTATTGCCTCCTGGGTTATGATAAACAATGGATTTACCACTTAATTCCTTGTGTTTCATATTAAGCTCTGTTGATGGAACAATGAAAACTTCGGGGACAGTATTTATATCATTGATTTTATTTAAGAAAGATACAAACACAATATAGTGTGAATCCCCACTGGTTTTACAATTATCTATAGGGAAATTTGTAGTACCCATAAGGCCCTTAACATCTATAGTTATAACTTTGTCATCCTTTTCAACAACAATATCTACTGCCTTTTTGTTGCCCAAAGTTAGCAATGCGCTAGCACCTATTCTATGCAAAGCTGATAATACATAAAACTCAGATGCAAGATTTGTATTAAATGTTTTTACACCCATTATTTGTACTTCCTCTTAATAACTACATCGTCCTTGTTTGGCGCAGGTATGTATGTACCTACTATTTAGTGTAACTTCGTTGGTATCCGTCCCATATGGTTTCTCCATTCGGAACCCATATTACTGATATCTGAATCAGTGTTTGTTCCGCATCTATGGTACGACCTGTTTGCGCATCAAACATTTGTTCACTCTGTAAGTCATACTTATAAACGGGGTCTTGATATACGCTCGTAGTAATCTCGTAGAAATCACTAATGCGCCATTGGAACCCCGATACCTGAATGATATTTTTGCTTTGTGCTACAACAGTTGGTGTTAATATGGACTTCCCTGTTTTAGGTATAAACTTAGTACACTGAGGTAGTAGTATAAGCAGTAGTACTATCCCACCTGTCAGTAATGCATTACGTGTTTTTTTCTTTATACTTAACCACTCCTTGTCTCCAACATAATAGATTCAATTATCCATTTGTTTTTTGTATTATAACTCCCTTAATCTTTTATTAAGTACCTGTAAAGAAAACTACATACTCATTCTCGTTTACCTTAATAAACAACCATCCATACGGCCCAGTTCCAACCGAGGTATCTATAATGAATATTCGTTTATCAGCACTTGCTCTAAGCATTTTACTCATATATTCAGATGCCGTCCGCCTAAACGCAAACGAAACAAGTTGCCCAGAAGGAGTAACTGAATCTTTTATCTGCTTATCGCTATCTATGCGATCTTGAATATCTTTTTTAGTAAAATGCATAATAGCGGAATATTCCCAGCCATTGCCACCGTGTATTTCACCTTCACCAATTTCCCTTGCCTCATCAAAAGTGTATTCAGCATAATAGTCCTCTGCAAAACACAAAGTTGGGAAAATAAGCAAGCCAGCAAGAAAAAGGGCCCCTTTTATTCCATGCTCCATCTCAATAACTCCTTCCTAATTTTATACACCTATTCAATATTTTGTCAAGTGTTTTTACAATTATTTTATATAATTTTCAACAAATTGTAGCCCCAATTGCACATAACGTGAAAGCTATACGACGTTTTTGCGGTTGCGATAAAGGAAACCGAAGGTTTCCAGTAACTGCAAAAATGTGCCGGAGAAAAACCCCATAAAGGCGCTACTGCGCCGACTGGGGTTTTTCGTAGGTCAAGCCGCTACTGCGGCGCAGCGTATAGCGTATGTTATGCGCATACGGAAAATTAACCACTTTGATAGGTGCCAGTTAATTTTCGTTGTGATAAATCCTTATTGCGTAAAGAATTAGCGTTGCTGGTTCGTTATGCCAAAAAACGGAAAATTGGTAAGTAATCAGGAAAGTTATCAATTTTCAAAAATGAGGGTTTTTCTATGCACAATGACTACACGTTGTTTAACCGGACGTATCCCAACGGGAAAAAGGTGGTGTTCTACTACGCCTATGACGAACAGGACAACAGGCGGGGACCGTGGACTACCAAATGCCAAAGCATCACGGCGGCACGTAATTACTGTAACCGCCTTATCAAGGCTGACAAGCTGATACCAAAGAGGTGCCATCTGCTTACCTTTGGGGAGTTTGCCGATGGGTTTTGGGAGCGGGGGTCTGACTATCTTGATAATCAGGGCAGCAGGGGCGATATTACCCAGTCATACATTGACAACAGCAAGACTATGACAACCCACCAGATTTTACCGTACTTTGGTAAAACGCCGATTGAAAAGATTAGCAAGAAGGACATTAACTCGTGGCTGCTGGGTTTCAAAAACCGGGAGGTAACCGTGAACGGCAAAACGGAAAAAAAGGCGTACAAAAATACCTATGCCAATGTAGTATTGGGGACGCTTAATACCATGATGGCCTGGGCGTTGGAACAGGAAATCATCAAGGTGAACCCCTGCGCCACGGTGAAACGACTTAGGAATGACCGGAAGAAAATCGAGATAATCACGCTTGAGGAGGTTCAAAATCTGTTCCCCAAAAACTGGAAACCCATTTGGGACAATAAGGAGATTGCCTTTATTGCCAATAAGCTTGCTTGCCTTACCGGAATGAGGATTGGTGAAATTATGGCGCTACGGGGTGAATATGTTTTTGATGATTACATCCATGTTTGCGGGAGCTATGGGGATTATGGTTACGGACCTACGAAAACCAGGGAAACCCGGTATATTCCGCTCATCCCTGAAATGATCGGGCACTTAAAGAAACTGGCTAATCAAAATGGAAACGGTTATATTTTTTCCCTTGACGGCGGGGCCAAGCCGGCAGGCCGCAAATACGTTTATGAAGAATTCCACCGGGCGCTAAGGCGAATTGGTTTGGATCAGAATGAGATAACCCGGAGGGGGCTTTCAATGCACAGTTGGCGACATTTCCTGAATACTGAATTGCAGATGTTGGGTTTGACAACGCGACAGGTACAAGCGGTCACCGGGCATAAGTCTAGCGAAATGACGGATAATTACAGCCACTTTGACGCACGGAAACTTTCGGACGTAATGGAAGCGCAGAAAATAATCAGCGGGGCCAAGAAACCGGGGAAGGCTCCGCAGAAGTCCGCAAGCGTTACGGCGGCGAGAAGCGCCGGGACAAACGAAAAGGCGGCGGCGGTCAAGGCCGGGAAGCGGGCGGCGGTGCTGCCCTTCCCGGCGCAAGAGAACGCACGGAAAAGAAAGCGAGCCTAATCC
>BNVD01000199.1 GCA_025997835.1 Spirochaetia bacterium | reverse complement strand
ATACTGCCGGGTGGTGAACATGGTGAATAAAACGCCCGTACAAAACAGTACATCATGCTCCGGCGTTGGTGATGTTGTTGGCGATCACGTCCCGCCGGATCGTGTTGGCGTCCAGCCCCCGGTGGAGTAAGTCCACGGTTTTTTGAAAACTGTTTATATTCATACACCCTCCCATCTAATCATCGGCACATTGTTCTTACGGATTAAGATTTCTCACAGGATATACCGCCCCAGGTCCTGATCCATCACCAAGTCCGCAAGACGCTCGTTCACGTAGGCTGCGGTAATGGGTATCTTTGCCGGGGCGATGTCCGGCGCTTCGAAGGAGAGGTCCTCCAGCAGGGCTTCCATAATCGTATGGAGCCGCCGGGCGCCGATGTTTTCCAGCCGGGAATTGACCTCCGCCGCCAGGGCGGCAAGGCGCTCTATCGCGTCGGCGGCGAATTCAATCTCCACCTTCTCGGTGCCGAGGAGGTCCACGTACTGTTTGGTCAGGGCGTTCTTGGGTTCCGTGAGGATACGGAGGAATTCGTCCTTGCCCAATGATTCCAGTTCCACCCGCAGGGGGAAGCGGCCCTGAAGTTCGGGGATGAGGTCCGAGGGCTTGCTGACGTTGAAGGCCCCGGCGGCGATAAAGAGGATGTGGTCGGTGTTCACCGGCCCCCACTTGGTGGTGACGGTGGCCCCTTCCACGATGGGGAGTATGTCCCGCTGTACCCCCTCGCGGGATACATCGGGGCCGCCGCCCCGGTCGCCCTTGACGGCGATCTTGTCAATTTCGTCGATAAAGACGATGCCCATTTCTTCCACCCGCTGCCGGGCTTCGTCGCTTACCCGGTCCCGGTCGATGAGCTTTTCCGCCTCTTCGGCGGTGAGGATTTCCCGCGCACGGGCCACGGTAACCACCTTCTTCTTCTTGTTGCCCCCGAAGAAATCCGTAATACTCGAAAGGCTTGATCCCAGCTCTTCCATGCCGCCGCCCATCATTTCGATGGTAGGGAACTGGGGGTTCTGGCTTACGGTGATTTCCACGGTCCGGCTTTCCAGTTTACCTTCCCGGAGCATGACCCGGAATTTTTCGCGGGTCTCATCTTTGGGAGCATTCGCGCCAATGTCCGCAGCGGGGCTTTCGATCTGGGTATCCTCGTCGCCGCTATCCGCCTCATCCGCAGCATCGCTGCCGCGCCGTATGGGGATACCCACCTGAATGGCGGCTCCCATCAGCGAGCCATTACCGTTGCCCCCGTTCGGGAAGCTAAAGGCGCCCATGGGACGCACCACCGGGCCTGAGGCCTGATTTTTCGGTTCTTTGCGTTTTTTCGCCGGACCCGGCAGCAGGAGGTCAAGCAGGGCCTCTTCCGCCCGCTTTTCCGCTTCCACGGTAACCGTTTCCTGCATCTCCTGCTTTACCATCTGGATACCCGCAGCCATGAGGTCCCGGATCATGGACTCCACGTCCCGGCCCACATAGCCCACTTCGGTGTACTTGGTAGCCTCCACCTTGATAAAGGGGCTGCCCGCGAGTTTCGCAAGCCGCCGGGCGATCTCGGTTTTACCGACCCCGGTGGGCCCAATCATCAATATGTTCTTGGGGGCAATGTCTTCCCGCACTTCCGGGGCAAGTTTGAGCCGCCGGATACGGTTCCGCAGGGCCACCGCCACCGCCCGCTTGGCCTTTTTCTGGCCGACGATGTACTTATCCAGTTCGCCGACTATCTCCCGCGGGGTAAGTTCTTTAATGTTTTTTTCACCGCTTTTCTGTTCGTTGGTCAATTGAGTTCCTCCAGAGTGATCTGTCCGTTGGTATAAATACAAATAGTGCCCGCTATTTTAAGGCTCTTTTCGGCGATTTCGGCGGCAGAAAAACTACTGCCCTCAAGATAGGCCAGTGCCGCCGCGTATGCGTAGTTCCCGCCGGAACCGATGGCAAGCGCATCTTCGGCGGGTTCGATAACATCCCCGGTGCCCGATATGAGCAGGGTCTTGGAGAGGTCTGCCACCAGGAGCAGCGCCTCAAGTTTCCGTAGCGTACGATCGGTTCTCCAGTCCTTGGCCAGTTCAACGGCAGCCCGGAGCAGGTCTCCGGAATATTCCTTGAGTTTTTCCTCAAAGCGGTCAAAGAGGGTAAAGGCGTCGGCAGTGGCCCCGGCAAAACCGCAGAGGACTTTACCGTCCAGTAACCGGCGTACCTTGCGGGCGTTGTTCTTCACCACCGTTTCGCCCATAGTCACCTGTCCGTCACCGGCCATGGCAACCTTGCCGTCACGCCGTACCGCGATAACCGTAGTACTGCGAATCCTTTCTTTTCTGTAATCACTCATACTAACTCCTCATAGCTCCGTGGGGATGGGATTCTCGATATACCCGTTTAAGCCCCTCAATATTCACATGGGTGTAGCGCTGGGTAGTAGAAAGACTGGCGTGGCCTAACAGCTCCTGCACCACCCGGACATCGCAGCCCGAATTGACCAGATGTGTAGCAAAACTGTGGCGCAGCGCGTGGGGGTGCACATTTTTCGGCAGCCCCGACCGTTCCGCGTATTTACCGATGATCCACCGCAGCCCGGACACGGAGATCGCCCCGCCCTTTTTGTTGATAAAGAGCTTGTCCGTGGGGCGTTCCGCAGGAATCCTGCTATTCCGGTACGGCAGCCATGTCGCCAGCGCCTCTTTTGCTTCGGCGGTAAAAAACACCTGCCGCTCTTTGTCACCCTTGCCAATAACCTTGGCGCCGTTCAAATCCCGTTCCAGGGCGCTCATGGTAAGGGAGGCGGCCTCGGATATACGCAAGCCCGCAGCATACATCACCATGATGATCGCCTTGTCCCGTGGCGGCCAGAGTATCCCCTGCTGCTCAGGGAGTTCGGCGAAACCGGCCATTTCCGCTTCCCAGAGAAACACCGGCAAAGGCCGGGAAGTCTTGAGGTTCCGCAGGGTTGATGTGGGGTCCACGGTACGGACCTCGTTCCGGGCCAGCCAGCGGTAAAATCCCCGGATTGAGGACAATGCCCGGTTCATGCTCACCGAAGCGATGCCATTAAGACTCATATCGCCGATAAACCCCCGGATTTCCACCGCCGTTGCCTCCAGAGGATCGAGGTTGTAATTCCCGCAGTAAACCGCAAAGGCTTCCAGGTCGCTCCGGTAGGCGGTGATGGTCCGGTCCGACATGCCCCGTACCCCGTGGAGATAGTCAAGATAGTCATCAACGTAGCCTTTTTCGCCGGAGCATGATGTACTGTTTTGTACGGGCGTTTTATTCACCATGTTCACCACCCGGCAGTATTGCTGTCTCATCCCCGTCATCGGAGTGCAGATAATCGCACTCAGGATTGATGCACGACTTGTGGGAACCGTTCCGCTTGTCAAACTTTTCCACCAGAAACCATCCGCACTTGGGGCAGCTCTGATCGATGATGGGCTTAAAATGGCTGATAAAATCACATTCAGGATAACTGGTACAGCCGTAGAATTCCTTTCCCCGCCCTTTTGTTTTCCGGGCCACCACGTCCCCGCCGCACTTGGGGCATTTTGCCAGGGGAATAGATTTAGTGTTGCGGCATTCGGGGAAGCCGGAACAGGCAAGGAAAAAGCCGAAACGGCCCAGCTTCTTCATCATGGGCTTGCCGCATTTTTCGCAAACCTTGTCGGTGGGCTCATCCAGAGAACCCTTGAATGATTCCAGGGTCTTGCCCACCTCATCGACCTGATCCTTAAAGGGGGCGTAGAATTCCCGGATCATGTCGGGCCAGCGGAGTTGGCTTTCCTCCACCGGGGGCTGGACGCCAACACGATCCGGCGGGACGTGATCGCCAACAACATCACCAACGCCGGAGCATGATGTACTGTTTTGTACGGGCGTTTTATTCACCATGTTCACCACCCGGCAGTAT
>BNVD01000198.1 GCA_025997835.1 Spirochaetia bacterium | reverse complement strand
GCCGTTGGGCGCTATTGTCAGAGTATCCCGGCTCATTTTGTCAAACGTATATCCTAACTCTTTGAACCTGCTTATTATGCCGGACGCAACAAGATGTTCGACAATTTCGCCTAAACTGTTGTTCACCCCGCCGATGTTTTTTTCCAGCGCCTTCATCCGTTTTTCCCAATCTTTGCTGGAGGCTTCCCGTTGCCTGGTTTCAGCTTCCAACGCTTTCTCGTGCCGCTTGCGGTCTGCTTCCAGCGCTTCCTCTTGCCGTTTGCGGTCTGCCTCCAGCGCCTCCTCTTGCCGCTTGCGGTCTGCTTCCCGTTGCCTGGTTTCAGCTTCCAACGCTTTCTCGTGCCGCTTGCGGTCTGCTTCCAGCGCTTCCTCTTGCCGTT
Source organism: Spirochaetia bacterium (assembly GCA_025997835.1). Classification (GTDB taxonomy): domain Bacteria; phylum Spirochaetota; class Spirochaetia; order Treponematales; family Breznakiellaceae; genus BNVD01. Next base: position 3,516 of record BNVD01000198.1, on the reverse strand, counting down.
TGCGGTCTGCTTCCCGTTGCCTGGTTTCAGCTTCCAACGCTTTCTCGTGCCGTTTGCGGTCTGCCTCCAGCGCCTCCTCTTGCCGCTTGCGGTCTGCTTCCCGTTGCCTGCTTTCAGCTTCCAGCGCCGCCTCGTGCCGCTTGCGGTCTGCTTCCCGTTGCCTGCTTTCAGCTTCCAGCGCCTCCTCTTGCCGTTTGCGATGTGCTTCCAGCGCCTCTTTTTGCAGACGGGCTTGCTCTGAGAATATACGGTATAAATCGTCCAGGGTGACCGGGGCGCTTACTTGTGCTGCCGTTTGTGCCATAACACACCCTCCATGTGTATAGTATACTGCGGCCCGCTGCCGTTATCAACCGCAAAAAAAAGGCCGTGGCGCTATCTGTTCACCGGATAGCACCACAGCCCCATTAAGCGCCTGAACAGACATTAGCGTTGTTCGGAAACTGAAGTTTTCGAACAACGCTAACTGTTCAGGCCGTTAGCGCCGGGTTACGGCGCCCGTTATTAAGGCAGGTTGCGAACAATGTGGAAGCCTGCGCCACCGGCCCACCAATTGGTGCCGGGGCTTCCGAACTCATAGATAGGTGTAATATTGGCGCGATTACCATTGTTCCCAGACATTCTGGTGTTAGTAGTTCCCGATCCCGCTCCGGTATGATCAACCTTAATACCTGTTATGGTTCCTTCGCGCCGATCCCAGACCCTTTCCCAGACGTTTCCGCCCATGTCATACAGACCCAGTTCATTGGGCTGCTTAAGCCTTACCTGATGGACCGGACTACCGGTCTCGCCATACCAGGCGTAATTGCCTGCACCCGTAGTGCTGCCGCCAACGGGTCCACCAGCATAGGCTTTAGTGTAACCCGTGATATTTACCTTGCGGGAATTTCCGGTTCCGGTGTCCGCGCCAATGGCCGCCCAGATGTGTTCCATCCTTGTGGGCAGACGGTACCCGTTTTTGGTAATGTCCATGGTTAGGCCGTTCCAGTCCGAATCCGAGACGGTGGGGATACTCGCATAGGAAAGAGTCGCCCAGTCGGTAACCACGCTTACACCACCATACACCGGCTGCAGTCCTTCCAGAAGACTCAGCTTGTTGGCGAAAGCAGCTATCTGATACATATTCACATTGGTTGCGGGTCGTTGGTCTGCATCTTCGCCGGTAGGTACTGTATCAGCCAGAGAAGCTCCAGTCACTTCGTTAAACAGTTCCTGGGTTACATCGGTTTCCAGCACCAGCAGATTGCGGGATATTACGGAAAGATTGGTCGCCGTCCCGTCCCGCTGGAATACGCCGGCCGGTACGTACTTCATGGTGAAGGGTACCGTTCCTGCCGTAAGGTTGCGGTCGGTGGTATCCGCGTCCGGGTCCGCAACCACGAATACATTCAGGGTATAGGTAGCATTCGCAAAGCCGCTTGAGCCCGTCAGCGTTACCGTGCCGGTACCTTTTCCGCCGGTAATGGTGATGGCTTGGCTGGCCTCGCCGCCGCCAAGTGTTGCGGTAACACCATCGCTTACATCGGCGGTCAGCGTTACCGACGAGGTACCTGTTGGGACATACAGGGTGTACGTATTGGGTGCGGCATTCGGCACAAAAGCCGGGTCCAGGGTATAGCCTGACACCTCAAAGGTCTTGAGGGTTGGCGCTGTAGTCCTGCTAAGTTCCCAGTCCCAGATGGAGGGGTCGGCAGGGCTTGCCGCATTGATTTTCAGCCGGAATTGGGTGGATGTCTGGGTCGGGAATCCGCTGGTGAAGGAGGAAGATCCGTTGTTGGAACCGGGGATTGGAGTCCCCGTGTTCGGGTAATCGTACGCCTGCCGCCACACGTTTCCATCCAAATACTCGATTTCAAAGTCGCTAATACGTCCATTTGGAGAAGTACTAACCAAATCCCTGATTACGCTTTGATTAACGGCAACGGGATTGCCGAAGTCCAGCGTCAAGTACTTGGGGAATCCATCGTTACTTGAGGCCCAGCGAGAGGCGGCTGCTCCCGATCCGGCAACACTGCCGTCAACAGCCTTATATGGATTATAGTCCCCAGCCGTAGGAGAACCGTAAAAGCCACTTGCAGTGGCAGTGTGGCTAGTCCAACTGTTTGCCCAAACAGTCATGTGCCGCGGCGCGAGGTTTTCGCCCAGAGCATTCGGCAGCAGACCCGGTTGTGCTTCTACATCGGTAAAGGTTCCGGTTGCGGTAGTAAGGGTGGCTAAGGCGTTGTCAACGTCAGCCTGGATGAGGCTGGTGCTGGTGTCGTCCTTCACAGCTGTCGCAGCGGTAATAGCCGCCGCATAGGCATCCTTGGCGTCCTGGGTAACCCAGAGCTGGTTTGCATACAATGTGGCGCCATCCGCAGAAACCTTGTAATAATCCCTGCTCTCAATTGCCGCCGTTATCGCTGCGATTAACGCGGTTTTGCTGGCGGTCATAGACCCGAGTGCCCGTACATCGGCACGGTTAAACCTTGTATGCGCGTCCGTAAGGGCATCAACAGCATCGGTAATTTCCTGCGCAGTGGCAATGGCGGGATTTTCGGCAACGGCTTTCGCCGCGGTGATGGCCGTCGTGAAAAGGTCCTGTTCATCCTGGGTGACCCAGTAGTCTGCCTGATACACATCGGTGCCATCAACCGAGACCTCGGTGTTGGCAAAGAGGGCGTTCGCGCTGATGATGGCGGTGTTGAGCGTGGACCGGTCAAAGGCATCGTACAGCTCAAACTCCCAGATGGCGACCGGTCTGTTTGACACCCCGGGTAATCCAATAAGGCTCAGGCGGGCATAGCGGGCGGTGAATGGCGTAGTCAGGAACAGCGGGAATGTCACATTCCCCGAAGTCGCGTTCTCCGCGCTGCCGGGGATAGTCCTACCGGCATCGTAGTATTCACCTGCTTCCAGCCAGCTTGTACCATCGGCTGAGTATTCGACCTTGAACCTGGTCACGGTATCGGAGCGGGCATTGCGGAGAACAATCGCGTTCACGGTGATGTCGAAGTCAAACGCCAGCGTCAACGTTGCCGAGGTGGCGCTGGTCCCGACAGCCCAATTCGTCGTTATACTGCCGTCGGTCGCTCTGGCCGCCGAACCGTTGGCAACACTCCCGGTTACCGTCTTGTACCACGGTGCGGCGTTTACGCCCTGGGGAATCACGGGGGTCAGGTTCAAGGTAACGCCGTCCGCGCCGTCCGCCGTCACCGGGACCGTTTCCAGCGCCGATTTCAGGCCAAGGAAGTCTATATCCGCGTATACCTCTGACTCAATGTAGCTTTTAGGGACACCCACTTCCCAAGTCGTGCTGTTCTTAGGCAGGGTCACCGTACTGATGACGATTGTCCCGGGGTTGTCCGCGTAAACGGTTACCGTACCCGCGCTAACGCCGCCGGTCAGGGTACCGGAAAGGTACACTTCCGCCGCGTGGAGATCGGCGTCCTCGAAGGTCCAGGTGAATTTGGTAACCAGATCCTGGTAAATATGGACTACATCGCTTTTAACCGCTTCCTGCGTTCCCGCAGAAAG
>BNVD01000197.1 GCA_025997835.1 Spirochaetia bacterium | reverse complement strand
TGCCGGTCTGGCGATAGGCCACACTTGGATAAATTCCCCCGTCATGGTATAAATATCCATGAACAGAATCGCAATCGTTACCGGATCGGACCGGGGCATGGGCAGAGAGACGGCCCTTGCGTTGGCGAACAATCACCACACAGTGATTATGGCGTGTATAGATATACCGGAGGCGGATCGTACCTGCGCCGAAATTAAACGCTTAAGCGGCAATAATAACGTCTTTGTTTATAAAATCGACCTTGCCTCTATAGCATCAATCAAACAATTTGTCTTTTCGTTTTTGCGGGATTTTGATCATGTCAATATCCTGATCAACAACGCGGGAATAATCACTATGGAGTATACCATTACCGAAGACGGTTTTGAAAACATCATGGCGGTAAATACCATTGGGCCATACCTGCTTACCAAATTACTGGCGCCCCATTTTCCGCCGGGGGAAGACAACCGTATCATTAACATGAGTTCCTGGATTTATAGATTCGGAAGATTTTCCATAGACAAAATGGACAAATACCACTATGTAAAGGCATATTCGGTATCAAAATACGCGCAGCTGCTGATTTCCCTTGAACTTGCGGATGTTCTGAAAGAAAAGGGTATCACCGTCAACGCGGTGAATCCGGGAACGGTACGGACCACCATCATGCGTACCAATAAACGGCTGTACGACTTGATTATAAATATTCTGATGGCGCCATGGTACGTTGATGCGAAGGAGGGCGCCAAGACCTGTATTTATCTGGCAACCTCCGGTGACGTAAAAAACGAAACAGGAAAATTTTACCGTAACTCAAAACCGGCCGCTATTCCCAAATGGTATAACAGCCGGGCCATGCGGAAAAAACTTCTGCGCTATTACGAAACACTTTTTGGTACCGAAACACCGTAAAAATCATTCGTGTAATTCGCGGGTTCCTATTTCGCCGCGATGTACTTTAAGAAGTTACGCAGCAAATAGGTTAACAGTACCGTACCAAAAATCATCACCACCGACATGGCGTTGATAACCGGCGATACCCCGAAGCGGATAGCGGAATAAATGTACAGCGGCAGGGTTGACGAACCCGGCCCCGACACAAAATAGGTGATCACAAAATCTTCAAGGGATATGGTGATTGCGGTAATAAAGCCCGATACGATGCCGGGCATACAGATGGGGATCGTCACCTTGAGCAGGGTCTGCCGCTCGGTGGCGCCCAGGTCGTGGGCCGCCTCGATGATGGAAAAATCAAACTCATCAAGACGCGCCATGACCATGAGAAACACAAAGGGCAGATTGAAGGTGGCGTGGGCGATAAAGATCGTAACCAGCCCCAGCTTCATCCCTATGCCCGCAAAGAAAATCAAGAGGGATACCCCGATGATGATTTCAGGCAGAATCATGGGGAGGAAGGAGATAGCCTGTATGTAACTGCGCGCCTTAAACCGGTACCAGTTGACCCCAATGGCCCCCAAAGTGCCGAGAATGGTGGCGGTTCCTGCGGAGGTGATGGCGATGAGCATACTGTTCCAGAAGGAGCGCCACAAGTCACGGGAATGGAGAAAAAGCCGTTCGTACCAGATAAAGGAAAACCCGGTCCAGTTCATGCTTTTTGAGGAGTTAAAGGAGTATACCACCAGTACCAGGAGGGGCAGGAACAGAAATACTATCGTCGCGATAAAGACGGTCTGGGAAAAAGAAAAACCCCTCCGGTAAGCCCGGCGGGCGTGCCGGGCGGCCTCACTCTGTGGACGGCCGGGCTTGACTGTGGTAACTACGGACCGGACTACGTTTTTAAACTTCATTTGCCCGCCCCCTTTACATCGGTATGTTTCGCCGACTCCCGCTTCTGCATCCCCATCATCACCATAACCCCGATGGTAGTAACCGTGGTGAGTACCATGGAAATCGCGGAAGCCAATGGCCAGTTACGGCTCTTGGTAAGCTGGTCGGCGATCACGTTCCCCAGCATATAGGATTCCTTACCGCCCACGAGCAGCGGCACTGCGTAAGCGCCGAATATGGGGATAAAGGTAAACAGTACCGCTGTGTAGATACCGCTGCGGATATTCGGGAACAGTACTTTTACTATGGCGGTGATTTTTGTCGCCCCCAAATCGCGGGCGGCCTCCAGCAGGGAAAAGTCAAACTTGTCAATCGACGAAAACAGGGGCAAAATGGCGTAGGGTACGTACATATACACCAACACCAAAATTACCGCGTTTTGATTGTAGAGAAAGTGCAGGGCTTCCTTTATCACACCGATGCTCAGTAAAAATTCATTGAGGAAACCGTTGTTCCCCAGAATGTTCATCCACGCAAAGACCCGGATCAAAAAGTTGGTCCAGAAGGGGATGATGATGAGCAGTAATAGTGTGGTTTGATTCCGGCTCTTGGCCATAAAATACCCGCAGGGCAGCGCTATCACGATAGTAATAAAAGTGGCGATTATCGCTGTAACAATCGTGTGAAACGTAATCGTGAGCAGACTGGGGTTTAACAGCCCCTTGTAGGCGGACAGAGAAAATATCCACTGCACACCGACGTACCGCCCTTTAGTTAAGAAGCTGTAGACCACGATAATTGCCAGGGGCGCCATAAAAAAGACCGTCAGCCAAATCCCCACGGGGCCTGCGTACAGGGGGCCCAGGTTCCGGCGGTTTTTTTTACCGAGTGGCGTTGTACCCACCGCACTCATGACGCGGCCCCTTGTGCGTGTTCCTTGATTTCTACGATATAGCTATCCACGGCGCTCCAGGTGACGTAGACCTCATCCTTCCAGAGAATATCCGGCCCCTCGTCGGAATAGACCGCGTGCTGTTTCATAACCCGCAGGGTGATATTTTTGTCGGTAGAACTTTCCACGACCGGCACCGTTTTCAGCGATGCGCCGTTCACCGCCGCCTCTCCGTCTATATCATCAATCTTGATGTAGAACTTCGTCTGGAACCCGGAATAGATGGGCTCGTTGACAATGCCGTGGAGTATGTTGATGTCCCCCCGTTTGGCCGCGGGCTGTTCCGTGGAGATGCGTATCTTTTCGGGCCGTATGGTCCAGCTCACCTTGTCCCCTACATGCACCTCGTCCACGGTGGTGACCTTGGTTACCCCCAGGTTGGGCATACCGATTTCGGCGATCACCTCGTGCTCCTCCCCCCGGTCGAAGGGCGCCACCGAAAGTATCTCCCCGTCGAACAGATTGGTGTCCCCGATGAACCGGGCCACAAAATCCGTGGCGGGGCTTTCGTATATCTCGTAAGGGCTGCCCACCTGCAGCACATCCCCCTTGTTCATCACCGCGATACGGTCGGAAACCGACAGGGCCTCCTGCTGGTCGTGGGTTACATAGATAAAGGTGATGCCCACCTTGTCGTGTATCTGGTCCAGTTCGATGAGCATGTGCTGCCGCAGTTTCGCGTCCAGCGCCGAAAGGGGCTCGTCCAGCAGCAGCACCTTGGGCTCATTGATCAGGGCGCGGGCTATGGCAACCCGCTGCTTCTGCCCGCCTGACATCTGGTTCGGCTTTTTTTCGGCGTGGCCTTCAAGCTGAACCAGGCTGAGGTATTCCATCACCTTGTCGTGTATCAGGTTTTTGTCCAAACGTTTTAACCTGAGGGGAAACGCCACGTTTTCAAACACCGTGAGGTGGGGAAACAGGGCGTAATTCTGAAAAACCGTGTTGGTTTGACGCTTGTCCGGGGGCAAGGGCAGCACATCTTTGTCATTCAATAGGACTGCGCCCTCGTCGGGCATCTCAAACCCCGCGATAATCCGCAAAAGGGTAGTTTTCCCACACCCTGAAGGCCCCAGCAGGGAAAAAAATTCTCCCTGCCTGATCTCCAGGTTGATGTCATTCAAAACTGAAAAGTCGCCAAAACTCTTTTTTACGCCCTGAATTTTGACGGTACTGCCGATGGTGTCCAAGATGGCG
>BNVD01000196.1 GCA_025997835.1 Spirochaetia bacterium | reverse complement strand
TGACAATGAAAAAGAGGAGTTTGCAAAATTAAGGGGTTTTTTATTTCCTTGATAAAACTATACCAAAGCATTGCACCGCAGCGGGTAAGGGAATCATGTTTATTTGAACCAACTTGTTCAAACTATATGATACAGGCAATTCAAAAATATGGTTGTTTCAGAGGGCTGGAAATGGGGATCAATCGGCTGACGAGGTGTCACCCGCCGAATGGCGGCATCGATTATCCATGAATGCGGACCTATGGGATGAAGCATCCCAAAACATATAGGCGAAGGAGATTACTATGGCTGGATATGATTACAAGTGTGTGCCGGTGCCGAGAACGATATTTACCGGCAAGGCCGGGTCGGATTCTCATGGCGCGGCGGTAACTGCGTATGAAAAGATTGTTAGGGATGCGGCGCAAGGCGGCTGGGAATTAGATTGTACTGATACCATCACATCGTATCAAAAAGCTGGTTGTCTGGCAGGTCTTTTCGGCAAAAAGGATGAGGAGAAAAACTACAAGTTGTTGATTTTCAAGAAACAACTTTAAAGGTATTGCTTACGCCAATTGGGGAAAAGCATTACGGTTTTTCCCCAATTGAGAAGAAAGAGCTCGTATGAGCTTCTTAATAAACTGTAAAGGAAAAGACGATGAAGAGAAGACTGTGTTTAATGTTTCTGCTGATAGGGTTTGTTGCTGGAGTGTTTGCTCAAACGAAGAATCAACAAATCTGGATTATGGGTGTATCTACTGTTCTTGGATACGACGATGGACAAAGTAAGATTACCCAGATCGACAATATAGCAAAGAGTGAGACGTTTGCGACTGCAAATGTTACTTTTGAGAACTCCGAAAATGCAGAATACAAACTACACAAAATCACTCTAAATGAGACCATGGAGTGGGTTCAGATTGCTGTGTCCAAGAAAACTGGAAAGGTGTTCTCAGTTCAAGCTTTTTACTGGCCTGATGGACAATACTTATTTGACTATATCGGGCTCAGTGGTTTTGGTTTTATAAGTGGTGGAAGAAACACATACGTTGACAGAGCGAGTGGTGTAGCTTGGACGTTTGACGGGGATAATGGCGGAGAGGGTGGCGGTAGACGGGTTCAATACACCGTCTCATTGCTTCCTTAGTTAAAGTCGAGGATCTTCATTCAAAAAATAGTGGAGTGGGGCAGAAAACGGCGCATTCACCACTGACTCCAAAGTTCCGGCAAATATGGACGAGTATGGCGGCCTGCAATATTTCCCTTCCGGTTTCCTCAACTTCTGGAAGAGTCAGAACAAGGCAGCAGGGACCTATGTGTTCAAAGGCCGTCTCTGGACGAAGCAATAGCTGAAATCTTTATAAAGGCCCGGTTTAGACAATAAACCGGGTCTTATAAAGCCGAGACTGTTTTAGGAGATTTAATCTCATGGGGTTTAATTTTCCGCTTTGAGACTATATTTAGCCATTATTTGGCAATACTCCTGGCTGAATAGTTACATGTTATTTTATAATAAAAATAGCAAATTAAATTGCAGATCTGGCATTATATGACAGACCAGAGGGAGTATACTTTAAGCATGAACATGAACATACTTAAAGAGGCGAGGACATTTGAGTTTTATCTTGCCGCAGTCACACAGAAAGGTTTAATGCTTGAGTCTGTGCCTACAAAATTTCGAACACCAGAAATCTGTCTTGCCGGAATTAAAGGTGCGGTTATAGCCTCAGATAATGATGAGGGTTATTGGTGCGTTGTTGGACCAACGCTTAAACTCATACCCAAAAAACTGCGTACGCCTGAAATATGTTTAATTGCCGTCTCCCGGGAAGGCAGGACACTTGAGCATGTACCGGAACAACTCAAAACACCTGAAATGTGTTTTGCCGCTGTTATGAGTTATTATTGTTCCGGTGCGCTTGCGTTTGTACCCGAAAGATTGAAACCCCGGAACTCTGTTTTGCCGCTGTTACGAATAGAGGTGGTGAATTGGAGTTTGTGCCCGAGGAATTGAAAACGTCTGAACTTTGTCTGGCTGCAGTTAAAAATGATGCTTATTCGCTTAAATTTGTGCCGGAGCGGTTGAAAACAAAAAAAATGTGCCGCATGACAGTAACACGCCATGGTTACTTTCTCAAATTTGTCCCTGAAGCATTTAGGACTGCGAAACTTTGTCTAATTGCAGTTAAAAAAGATGTACGAGCAATTATGGATGTGCCTGATGCGATTATGACAGAAGGGCTGTGTCTTGCCGCGCTCACGAGTAACGGCGCAAAGCTTCATAAGAAGGAGACCGGCGAATTTGTACTTGTTAAGACTTACAACAATGGTGGTTCGTTTACGCCTTTATATGGGGAATTAAAAGAACGAATTAATAGATTTTCTACTGTTTTACAGAACAATAGGGGGATAAGGGTACTTACATAGTGGCGTGAACGGTTACCCTTTTTCCTGAAAATCGCACGTTTAATACTTGACAAATTTTTTTGCTATGTCATACTCTAAAAATATGCAAGGGAAAGAAGGTTTGACTATATACCATTTTTCCTGAAATTTCTGGTACGATTTGGGGATAATAAGCTGATCTACCGTTCTATGACATACCAGTTGGTATAGAATGACAGAATAAATTATAGTCATGTGGACTTTAAACGCAAAGGGAATACTATGTTTGAAAAAATCATTGAAGAAGTAAAGGCAATCGATCTGGAAATTGTTCAGGAATGCACAACAAACAGTCGTGTTAAGGAACTTTATCTTGGCACTCAAATATTTTTTGGCCCGTTTTATGAGGGAATAGGAAATGAACCTACTATACTGTTTATAGGCATTAATCCCAGCAGTGTAGAGGGCGATGCCAAACTTTGGCGAGATGTGGATGTAAGATGGGAAGATGAGAATGAAAAACGGCATAATTATAAAGAAATGTCAGATGGGCTTCAATATATAGCATATAGAAGTGAATTAGGGAATAGTGTAAAAAAAATATTCGGTGAGGAGAAACGCTATTTGTTAGCAGATAGTTCATCAAAAATAAATTGTTACCCATTTGCGACTAAAGGACAGAAAGAACTTGAAAATCTGCTAAATTCCTTACCATCAAATTTGCGAAATAAGGTTGTTGAGTTGTCAAAAGAGTGGCTAGTGGAAGTAATTGGAACGCTAAAACCACTGCTTATTTTTTATGAAGGAAAATATGTATTTGATTTTCTTAAAAAAACATATCTGGATAAATTAGCTACAGATGAACAAAAAATGCTTGAGCTAAAAAATAATCAGGTGATGCAAACTACATTAAATGTTGGTGGTGGTGAAGATTATATTGATGTGCTTATTGCTGAAAGGAATCGCAGTCGTTTTTTAAATCCTGAGTTGTGTAAGCAAAAAATTGATGAATGGGTAAAGACATACAACCTGTAACACACTTTACAAAGGATGGCTAATATGTCGGAAAATACAAGCAATATCAAATGCCTGACACCTGCCCTGTTTTAGCCCTATAAAGGAGTAAACTATTAAAACATTTATAATAATTTTCATAAGCATTGTTTTATTGATCACGATTTTGTTATTTGTTCTTCGTGCAATCAGACGGATAAAATATGTAAAGGCACGTTTTGAACAAGATGCAGCGCCAGGAAGACGGCTTGAAAAAGATACAGAAATCGGCTCATAATGCAGTTGATTATGGATTTCTGGACTCCGGATACTATATGCCATATCAACAGGGTATAATTTGCTTATGGAGGCCGTAATGAAAACGAAATGGGTAGAAAAAGAGATTGGCAATAATATGTATCGTGGAGAAACTCAATATGTGGATGAACCAATTAGTAATACTATAAATGTTTCTATAAATGATTTCTATAATATGATGCATTTGATTAGAAATTCCTGGACGACTAAAGATTACGAATTGAAGATGAATAATGCGGCTGGATACGGTTATATTTATGGCACTCGGAAATTCCTAGCGCAATTGAGAGAATACCTCTTTGGGTGTTTTAAAGTCAAGTGTCTGCCGCGGACGTTCGTTGAGTAATCTTGCTATCCTTGAAACGTCCCGCTGGGTTAATTCCCTG
>BNVD01000195.1 GCA_025997835.1 Spirochaetia bacterium | reverse complement strand
AGAATGGAAGATAATGGGAAAAAAAAAGACAATCTGGCAGTTTATTTATGAGGCGGTGTTTTTGTGCTCGACCGGCTGAGGAGTGTCTGATGGATAAGTTGCCGTAGTTTTGGTGTATAGAAGCAGTGGGAGCGGGGGGAGAGGGGATAGGGGATTGTTGTCAGACAGCCCCCCCCCCCCCCCCCCCCCCCATTTTTTCCGAGGCCTATGCTGTACAGCCAGAAGTTAATCGAAAAACAGTGCATCAAATTGGCAGGAAAGGTGAAGGCGGATCGCTCTGACCCCGGCGGGAGACAGATCATGTCGCCGGCGGCAGCGTCATAAACGACGCCATTAATGGTATACCGGGCGCTGCCCTGAACCAGATAGGTAATATCTGCGGGGGGTAAAATATGTCCATACCAACGCCATGAGGGTGAACATTTTCGAAAGCTAATGTAGTCAACAACGGGCAGAAAGTTTTGTTCCTCATTCGGCATAGGTCCCTCCACACGCACCATCATACCATCATACAAACTCAAAACATAGCCATTTCCCAAGAAAAAGCGCTTTTTATGTGGATTTTTTATCAAGTTGTGGATTTTCGCCATTGTAATAAAAAAGATCCGTGACATGTATTGAGTAATACGGAAGTACCGTATTTGTGCGGACAATCTTCCGTTAACTAAAGACTTTAAGGAGTTTTTTATGAAAAAGCGCATTGTTTCTTTTGGAATACCCGGTCAGGCAACGTTAGTTGCAGCTGCCTTGCTGGTATTTGGGCTGATGTTTACCGGCTGCCCAACAGAGGCGGACGACGAACCTGAGACACCTCCTCCTCCTCTGGGAGCCGGAGAGAAGATTATAGCCGGCGGTTCCAGTGTCCCGGCGTACCGCTTTACCCCGCCTGCGGGTTCCACATGGGGCGATTACAAAACCATTACCTTTACGGTGGCGGTGGGCACTCAGGCCAACTATGAGCTTCCCAAAACACGGGGATTTGTGGTGGGAAATTACACGCCGGCCAGATTTTACACTGAGGGCAGAGTATGGAACGGGGACTGGGGCGGCGACCGGTTTCTTAAATTCCCCGGTGACCCCAGTGCCGCAGACGGTTTTGGCGGCGATGGTGTTGATACAACGACATTTAAGACCATGCTTGGAAACCCCGGTCTGAAGCGGTGGAAGGTGTTGAGTTACCCCATTGTCCGCTCTGACATCGATGGTACGGTCTATAAGAACGATGGGTATTTGGGCGGCAATACTCAGGCTGCATATCCCGCAGGTACTGATGCCGGTCCCTTCTACCTGGGACTTGGATTTTGCCTGAACGCCAACACCATTGCTGACGGCGACACGATTACCTATTACCTGAAAGATGTTGCGCTGGTTAAGGCTGACGGAACGAAACTTCCGCCAGATGACTTTGGTACGATATTTGCTATCCGCGGCCCAAATACAATGGACCCCGATACCGGCAGCTTCACGATACCGGGCGACGAAACAACCACCACCCTCGGTAATCTCTGGGTCAAAGGCCACGAATCACGCGGGAGCCTTGTGCGCTCCTGGCTAACCGACATTGATGCGGATCTGGCGCAATAATAAAGGAGTTTTTATGAAAGTAATTATGAAGAGAGCCCAGAGATTTTCAACAGTTTTGTTGATTCTCCTGGCGTTGCCTTTTGCGGGCTGTGATTTTGAAACCACCGCCGAAAAGACGTATACCTACGAAGCGGCCGAGGAGCCGGTTATTACGGCACATCCGGCGGACGGCGAGGGCGTTATTGGTGCAACGGTTCCGGCATTGACAGTTACCGCTTCGGTTACCGACGGCGGATCTTTAAGCTATCAGTGGTACAGCAATACGGTCAATTCCATAACCGGCGGAACTGCCGAAAGCAGCGGAACCAGTGCAAGTTTTACCCCGGCAGTAACCGGGGAAGGGGTTTACTACTATTATGTGGTAGTTACCAATACCAACGGGGAAGCAAAGGTAAGCACGGCATCCGCAACGAGTGATATAGCAACGCTTACTGTTGAGGATCCGGCTAACGCGCGGTATCCCCAAATAACTACCCAGCCCGGCTTTGTAATTGGCAGCAGCGGTACGTTCACGGTAGCTGCCAATGCGCCCGATGGCGGGACCTTGAGCTACCAATGGTACAGCAATATTACCGATTCAAGCACAACTGGAACCGCAATTTCCGGTGCAACCTCCGCGAGTTACACGGCAAGCGGCGTAACGGCAACCACCTGGTATTACGTGGTAGTTACCAATACTAACGACGCTGCGGCGGGAAGGAAGACAAGTGAAACCACCTCCGCCATTCGGGCGGCGCTTATTACCAATGCCACGGTTACGGTTGACACCAACACAAAGTTCCAGTACGTCCGGGGCTTTGGCGGGATGCACGGTTCATGGAACACCGCCAAAGGGCAGGATGTCAGTTTGCGGGACGTAGAAACCATGTATAACCCCGATAAAGGCCTGGGTTATAACATATTCAGGATGATGCTGTATCCCATCCCTGCCGCTGAATGGGACGCCAAGATTATTGGAAACACTGAATATACCAATCATGATAATTCCGATTGGTACGATATTATCAAGAAGGTCAACGGCTACAACGGTTATATTCTGGCAAGCCCCTGGACTCCACCGAAAGAATGGAAACCCAATGGTTCCGTAAACGGCGGCGCCAATTCTGAATTAATGCCCTCACACTACCAGGACTATGCAAACTACCTAAAGAATTGGGCCAAGCTGATGTCCGACAAAGGCGCTCCGGTTTACGCGGTTTCCATCCAAAACGAGCCGAATTTTCCGGCAACCTACGATGGCTGCGATTGGTCCCCGGAGGAAATGCGGGACTTCTTCAAAGCGGTTGGTCACTTTACCGACGGCGTACCCGGTTGGGGCGGTGGTCAGGCTCAAACTACGGTAAAGACCATGAACGGCGAATCGGCCAACACTACCGAAATCAACAGTGCCGCGATGCGTGATCCTGACGCAAAAAGGAACATCGATATTCTTGCCCGCCATATTTATGGCAATCAGCAGGATAGATACGACTCGAATCTTGCCAGAAATGATGGCGCCGGTGCGCCTTATGCTGCAGCGCTCAATTATGACAAAGAAGTCTGGATGACCGAACACAATATCAACAGCGGTGTAGCTTCCGCCTATCCCAACGATTCAACGTGGGGTTATGTGTGGAAATTCATGAACGAAGTTGATCTGTCCATACGGCTGAACAATGAAAGCGCCTTTATCTGGTGGTACGCAAAGCGTTTCTACAGCTTAATCGGTGACGGCGACTATGGTACTACCGAACACGCGGTTCTGCCCCGCGGGTATGGCCTTTCCCACTATGCCAAGTTTGCCAAAGAAACAAACAGGGTCGATGTTTCCGTTACCGGTAGCGATGCTTCAGGCGGTGCACTTACTTCCGCCAATGTCAATGCCGGCGCCTGGGGTTTGGACAGCCGCGATGCCAAAATAACCGCATTTGAATCTCCTGACCACAACTCAATCAGCCTTATTATGTTTACCCCGACGAATATTTCGGGGGCCAACGGTGTTGATGTGGGCACGATACAGATACAGCTTCCCGCAGGGTTTATCGCAACGAAAGCCGAGGCCATGCGGTCCACCGAATCCGTAAAAGCCAAAAAGGAAGACGTAGCGTTGGCTGCGGACGGGAATTCCGCCGCCGTTACCCTGCCTGCCGGCAATATTCTTTCGGTCAAGTTTACCAAGTAATAAGTTTTTTGTGGGACTGTTCTTTTTGGACAGTCCCTTGCTTTTAATAAGGAGTATGCATGAAGAAGTTTATTACTGTATTGCTCATGACGGCGCTTGTATCAGGCGTTGCCATTTCCCAGGAGATAAGCGTCACCGGGGAAGCTAAAACCGGTTTTTACTGGGAGCAAAAACAGCGGGAAGGCCGGGATAAAGAAACAGACGTTAAGATGTACAACAACGATGATGCGGGCAGCTATCAGGGCCGCTTCCGTTTGAATTTTGATCTTAAAAAAGATACCTACGGTTTTATGTTCCGCATTCAACAGGACGAGATGACCGCC
>BNVD01000194.1 GCA_025997835.1 Spirochaetia bacterium | reverse complement strand
CCACAATTCACGTCCCACATCTATCACGGCGGCATAAAATCGAAGAATGACAAAACCGTTTCGGTCAACGCTTCGTATTACGACATTCGGGAATACTTTCAGGGGCGCAGACCAGCTAAAGCAGGTTCCGAAAGCGGCATCGGGAGTGTTACCTCCCGCATGAATACCAAGTCAACCGACGAGACCTACAATGCGCTTCTTGCCGCCTTGCGCGGCGCACTTAAAACGCTCACGGTGAAGATACAGCCGGCGGTATATGAGTATGGGTTTTTGAAGGAGTAGGAGTAACTATGCAAAACGACATCACTGCAATTAAACCTGAACTCGACGCACTTACAAAGATTATCGTAGAGACGGTTCCGGTGGAGCAAATCTATCTATTCGGTTCCTATGCCTACGGAACGCCGCACAAGGACTCCGATTATGATTTGTATATTATCCCGGCGATAAAATAGCCGCCAGTTTATGGATACCGGACTTATCCCCCGCACCTATCAGGCTGTACTCTGATCCCGTGCTCCGGCTGTTTACAAAAAATCAAAATATATGGATTATAGCACATAAGGAAGGCATCAAGTGGCAATTTTATCGATTCAGTCTCATGTGGTGTACGGGTATGCGGGGAATACGGCGGCGGTTTTTCCCCTCCAGCGTCTGGGCCGGGAGGTTTGGGCGGTGAACACCGTGGAATTTTCCAATCATACGGGGTACGGCGCCTGGCGGGGTTCGGTTTTGGGGGCGGAACTGGCGACGGAGTTGGTAGAAGGTATCGCCGACCGGGGCGTACTGGGGACGTGCGAGGCGGTCCTTTCGGGGTACATGGGGGATGCGGCTGTAGGAAACGCGGTGATGGATGCTCTGCGCCGGGTTCGGGAAGTCTCTCCCAAGGCACTGTACTGATGCGACCCGGTAATGGGGGATGTGGGCCGGGGCTTTTACGTCAAGCCGGGGATACCGGAAATCTTTAAGGATCAGGTGGTCCCGTTGGCGGACATCGTTACCCCCAATCAGTTTGAACTTGAGGCCCTGACGAGGATGAACACCGCCTCCCTTACGGATGCCCGGAAAGCCATCGACCGGCTCCACGCCATGGGCCCCAAGGTGGTGCTGGTAACCAGCTTTCTGGGGAACGATGCCCCCCCCGGATCATATCGATATGCTGGCCTCCAATGGCTCATCGGTATACCGGATCAGAACCCCGGCGCTTCCGCTGGGGCCGGGTATGGCCGGCTCCGGGGACGTTACCGCCGCCCTGTTCCTGTCCCGGTACCTCGAATCAGGTGATGTAAAGCGCACCCTGGAACTGACCGCCGCTTCCATCTACGGCGTTATGGAAGCGACCTTTACGGCAAAAAGCCGGGAACTGAGGATCATTCAGGCGCAGAATGAGTTGGTAAGCCCCTCGTTATCTTTCGACGCAATCAAGCTGTAGGGTCCATGCTGGAAAGGTCGCCGTACCACCGGTTTGCGGAATTTATCGCCCCCGATGCGGACAGGCGGGGCATACTCCGCTCCCTGCTGGGGGAACTGGGCCTCCCTTTTTTACCGGTAACCATTGCCGGGAACTGCCACTTCTTTGTCGGACCGGAACCGCTTCTCCGCTTACCGGTTCCGCTGTGTTCCGAATCGAGACCGCCGCAGCCAACGAACCATTCCCCAGTGAACCTTGAGGTGGTCCTCTGTGCCCATTACGACCGGGTGGCGGGCAGCCCCGGGGCTAACGACAACAGCGCCGCCGTGTTCCAGCTTATCGAAACCGCCGTGAAGCTCCGGGACGCACAAAAAGCAGGGTGGCGCGTCATCCTTACGGATAAGGAAGAACTCTCTCCGGGGGAACATATCCGGGATCAGGGCTCCTATAGTCTGGCGCGGGCGCTGCGGGAAGCCGGACAGGGGGGCGGCGAGTTCTTCATCTTCGACGCCTGCGGCGTGGGGGACACCCTGATCATTTCCACTATGGCCGATTATATGATGAAGGATACTGACGGGCTTGAAATCGCCAAGGTTAGGCGGCAAACCAAACGGCTGCGGAACCGGGCGCTGGAAACCGCCCGCAAGCTCGCGATGGACAAGGTACTTCTGGCCCCCGTCCCCTTCTCCGATGATTTGGGCTTCCTTGGGGGAGGTATCACCGCCCAAACCATCACGGTCCTCCCCGCCAAAGAAGCCTCTGACTTAGCCGGCAACCTGCGGGGCGTACCGGGCTTTACCGGCGCCCTGATCAAGGGGGAACTGCGAACCCCCCGCTTACTGTCCCTTATCCCCGAAACCTGGCGCACCCTCAACAGCGGCGAGGACCGCGCGGAACATCTCACCCCGGAACACTACAAACAGGTAGTACGGTTCGCGGCCTCTCTTTGCGGGGGATGAGTGCGATGCCGGTCAACGCGCCGGATTGACGCTCCCCCCGTTCTATTAGTATACTAACACCGTATGCTTCTATGCCTCCGGGGGTGCACCGGTTTCGACTGGTACGGTTCGGGATACAGGCCGCAGGTGGAGTGCCGAGCTCCTGATTCGGCAACAATTTAACTGCCAACAACGACAGTTACGATTACGCCTTAGCGGCGTAACCGCGTGGAACCGTTCCGCCGCCTTGAGGGACGGCTTCCGCGTCGCAATCGAGGCTGGCCAAGCACCGTGTCCGGACGGTGTGCGGCGAGAAAATCCCGGAATACGGAGAGGCCGCGTGCCGCGCAGCCAAGCCGCTCCCGACAATACAATGCGCGGCTAAACCTGTAGAAGTTTGTGTTTCGCGTATTAGGACGCGGGTCCGACTCCCGCCACCTCCAGAAAATTCTCTTATTGCCGGATTAAGTAGCCGTAGTACAGTAAATGTGACTATAACTCCCACAAGGCGGGAGTCGGACACTTTTCCGCAGCCCCGGAAAGCCGACTCCTTGCTGCTTTCGCAGCACCGGACCTCCAGAAAATTCTCTTATTGCCGGATTAAGTAGCCGTAGTACAGTAAATGTGACTATAACTCCCACAAGGCGGGAGTCGGACACTTTTCCGCAGCCCCGGAAAGCCGACTCCTTGCTGCTTTCGCAGCACCGGACCTCCAGAAAATTCTCTTATTGCCGGATTAAGTAGCCGTAGTACAGTAAATGTGACTATAACTCCCACAAGGCGGGATTCGGACACTTTTCCGCGGCCCCGGAAGGCCGACTCCTTGCTGCTTTCGCAGCACCGGACCTCCAGAAAATTCTCTTATTGCCGGATTAGGTAACCGCATCCCTTAAATGTAGCCATAACTCCCACACGGCGGGAGTCGGACACACAGTCCCAAAACTTCAGTTTTTGGGACAGCGCTATCAATGGGCTTATTCCCGTGGTTCCTCATTCAGGGTGGGTATCTCCAGGATCATGCCGGGGAGTATCAGGTTTGGGTTATCGGGCTCAACCATGCGGCTCCGGTTTGCGTTGTAGATACTGGGCCACAAAGAGGCGTCGTTGTAAACTTGCGGGTTTGCGGAGATGCTCCAAAGGGCATCTCCCTCCTGAACGGTATAGGCGTTCTTTGCGGCTTGCTGGCGGGCATTTTCCTCCGCCGCTTGCTGTTCGGCCAATTCTTGAGCCAGCCGCTCTTCCATCTGCCGGGCGGCCTCTTCCTGAGCCAGGGCACGGGCTTCGGTCTGTTTAGCGGCTTCCTCCGCTCGTCTGGCCGCTTCCTCCGCTTGCCGGGCGGACGCTTCCTGAGCCAGGGCACGGGCTTCCGCCTGTTTGGCGGTGTCTTCCGCCCGTTTGGCGGCTTCCTCTGCCCGTTTAGCGGTTGCCTCAGCCTGGGCTTGCCGCCGATCTTCCGCCTGCCGGGTGGCCGCTTCCTGAGCCCGGGCACGGGCTTCCGCCTGTTTGGCGGCGTCTTCCGCCCGTTTGACCGCTTCCTCCGCCCGTTTAGCCGCGGCTTCCGTCTGGGCTTGCCGCTGCGTATCGGCTTGGCGTTGGGCTTCCGCCTGTCTGTCGGCCTCCGCAGGCGGAAGATCGGCGGCAAGCCCAGGCTGAGGCAACCGCTAAACGGGCAGAGGAAGCCGCCAAACGGGCGGAAGACACCGCCAAACAGGCGGAAGCCCGTGCC
>BNVD01000193.1 GCA_025997835.1 Spirochaetia bacterium | reverse complement strand
GGGAATGTCCATATTTGGTGATGACAATACCCCCTGCGATCCGGTCCCCCAGTTCCTGCCGGGCAGCATGGGCCATGGTCCACGCGGCTTTGCCTATGGCAAGCAGGTAAACCGCGCCTGAACACGTATGCTGCTTCAGGGCGCTTCGTACCGCCGCATCGGGCATATTGCAGGCGATGGCGCGGCGGATGATGGTGTGTGCATCGCGGTAGAGGGGGGCCAGAGCAGACGGCATGATGCAGTATAGTATGGACAGTGATTATGCCGCAAGCTGCCGCAGTGCCTCATGAAAAATGTATCCCAACGTTTATACAAAAAACTATGCCCTATATTGGAATTCTGCAACGTATAGACAGAAACCCTGATATTTAAATCCCCCCCCCCTACTTCCCCAGCAGCTTCGCGAGCGCAGCGAGCTTCTTCCGGTCAATCTGCGTCCCCGGCACATTCAGCACTTCTGCGGCGGTTTTGTTGCCCAGCACGGCGCAGTGATAGAGGGGCTTGTTCTGCAGCCAGGCGGCAAGAAAGGCGGCGCAGAACGCGTCCCCCGCACCGGTAACATCTTTGGGGGTTATCGCCAGCGTTTCGGCACGATGCATGACACCGCCGGCAAAGACCAGGGCGCCGCGATTGCCCCGTTTAATCACGATGATAGGGTAAAAGTCGCCGACGGTGTTTTTTCTGAAGAAGTCGCTCAGGTGATGGATGTCCCGGCCCGGTTTGAGGTCCGCGCTTTCAGGCGCTTCTCCTCCGCCCAGGTCAAGAACACGGTAATAGGCCTCCGCTTCCTCCTCGTTCATGAAGAGGATGAGGGGGTACTTCCGGCAGTAGCGGGCGATTTCCCCGGCGTGGGCGGCGGCTTGGGACACGGAGCCTACGTCCAGGGCTACCACGGTCCCGCTTTCTTCGGAGGCGTCCAGAATACGCTGTACCAGCGCGTCCCGGCCCAGAATATGCCCGTCGATGACCACCACACGGGCCTCACGGATACGGTCTGCGGGAATGTCCTCTGGGGTTAGCTCTAAGGCGGCGGAAGGACAGGCGGCCACAACCGGGTCGCCTTGAGGCTGCTTGAGAAGCAGGCAGAGCCCGGTGGGGAGGGTTCCCCGGCTCAATAGGGGGTTGACCCCGGCGGTTTTCAGGTTCTCCTTAAACCACCGGGCGTAGTGGTCCGCTCCGCCGTTGCGATCCGTTCCCACGGCGCCGACAAAGGCGGTGGACACCCCCAACAGGGAGGCGATTTTTGCCACGTTGGCGGCCCCCCCGCCGGAGACGGCCACCGGCTCCAGCAGGGTGGACAGTATCTCTATCACGTTGTCGTAGGGAATATGCTGAACCGGGGCGGACAGTTCCCATTGGGCGGGGAAATCCGCCGCCACTTCAGAGAACACATCCACCACGGGATTGCCGATGCACAGTATCTCCGCCCGTCCGCTCACCTTTATCCGCCTTATTTTGCTTTGGCGATGATCGACGCCAGTTCGGGGTTCTTGACCAGTTCGGCCTTAAGCCCTTCGGCACGGCCCTTGTTCACGTAGTCCTTGCTCTGGAAGGAATAGGTGAATTTGGTGTGTACGTCGTAAGTCCCCGCCATGAGTGCGTAGGCGTCTTCGGTCATCACCAGTTCTTCGTCGGTGGGGATGATGTATACCGGGATTTTGGACTCCGGTTTGGAGATGAGGGTCTCGGTGTTCCGGGTGTGGGCCAGATCGTTCTTTGCAGGATCGTAGACGATGCCGATGCCCTCAAGCCCGTCGAGTATCTTCTTCCGCATAAAGACGGCGAACTCCCCAACCCCGGCGGTAAAGACCAGCGCGTCCACCCGGCCCAGCGCCGCCTGATAGCCGCCGATGTACTTCTTGACCCGGTAGGCTTCCATGTCCTGCGCCAGCGCCGCCCGCTTGTCCCCGGCAAGGACCGCCTTCTGAATGTCGCGGCGGTCGGTGTACTGACCGGTAACCCCCAAAAGCCCGGACTTCTTGTTCAGGGCGGTTTCCATCTCCGCCGGACTCATGCCGGTTTTCCGCATCACGTAGAAGGGCATGGCCAGGTCCGCGTCCCCGGAACGGGTCCCCATGATGAGCCCTTCCAGCGGGGTGATGCCCATGCTCGTATCGAAGGACGTACCGTCCTTAACCGCGTTCACCGAAGCGCCGTTCCCCAGGTGGCAAATAATCAGGTTTGTTTTATAGGGGTCCTTTCCCAGAAGCACCGAGGCGCGCTTGGCGGTATAGAGGAAACTGGTCCCGTGGAAGCCGTAGCGCCGTACGCCGTACTTCTCGTACCATTCGTAGGGCACGGCGTAGAGGTAAGATTCAGGCGGCATGGTCTGGTGCCAGGCGGTGTCCATGATGGCGCAGTGGGGCACCTTGGGTAGCACCTTTTTGGCGGCCTCAATCCCCATGATGTTGGCGGGATTGTGGAGCGGCCCCAGGTCCTTCACCTCGTCCAGCGTCTTCATCACCGTATCATCCACGATAACCGACTTGGTGAACTTGTCCCCCCCGTGTACCACCCGGTGGCCCACAGCCTTAATCACGTTCATGTCGGTGATCACCCCGTATTTGGGGTCGGTCAGGGTCTTGATGATGAGATTCACCGCGTCCGTATGGTTGGGACAGTCCTGATTCACCGTGTACTCTTCCTTACCTTTGGCGTTGTGGGTGATAAACGACCCCGCCATAGTAACCCGCTCCACGACACCCACCGCCAAAACGTCCTGGGCATCCCAATCATACACCTGATACTTGGCAGATGATGAACCGCAATTCAATGTCAAAATTACCATAATAACCTCACTCCTTACGTGTTTACGAAAAATATGAGATGAGTATAGCAGAACGACGCCGTACCGGCAAGCGCGGTACCTTGCATTCGGGAATAAATGCCGCTATGCTATGGCAAGGAGTTTGTTATGGATAATAGTAAAAAGCCTTTTCTGTCAAAATTTTCCCAGGGGTATACCTTTAAAGTGGTTATGCTCGTGGTCTTAATCCTGCTGCTACTCATTCCGTTGGGGATGATCCGGGGATTGGTCAATGAGCGGGGAAGAACCGCTGCTGACGCCGAGGCGGATATAATGGAAGCCTGGGGGAAACAGCTTATCGAAGCAGGACCGGTGGTAACCATTCCGGGGGTCAAAACCGAAGAGATTCGTACAAAAACAGAAAAAGACGGGGAAAAAACCGAGATTCGTGAAACGCCTTTTACCCTGGTGATTAGTCCAAAAAAACTTGACATCAACGCGGTCTTTACAACCGAGGTGCGCAAACGGGGTATTTTTTCTGTGCCGCTCTTTTCCGGGACTCTTGTTCTGAGCGGCAGTTTTGATCCGGCAATGGCTGTTTCCGGGCTTTTACCCAATGAACGGGTTTCCTTACATCAGACTGAATTGGTCATTTCCCTTTCCAGCCAGAAGGGTATCCGTAAAATCAATACATCAAAGTGGAATGAGGGGGAACTCTTTTTCCAGCCCGGAAACCGGGGGCACAGTCTGGTTAGGTATGGTTACGACAGTAAATATGATACCCGCGGCATGGGAGGCAGCGGAATATATGCGCTGCTGCCCCGCTTTGAAAACACTGAAGCGTCATTTAATATCGGCATAGAAATACAGGGCGGGCAGTTTATACGGGTGCTGCCCATAGGACAGGATACTCATGTCAGTATTGCTTCCGATTGGAATTCCCCTTCGTTTCAGGGCGCTTTCCTGCCCGGTGTTTCTGATATTACCGCCGCCGACTTTTCCGCATCCTGGGATATAAGTTATTTAAGCCGGGATATACCGCTTTTCTGGAAGGAATACGATGATGTCCATAATTACACCGATTCATTGTTCGGTGTCAATTTCTTTCGTTCGATAGATACATACTCGCTGAATACCCGTGCGGTAAAATACGCGATACTGTTTTTAATTGTTCCGTTTTTAACCTTGTTTCTGCTGGAAATATTCACACAAAAGCGTATCCATCCGGTGCCGTATCTGCTTTCCGGTATCGGCAACGCGGTATTCTACCTTTTGCTGCTTTCATTGTCCGAACAGATACCCTTCTATACGGCGTATCTTATTGCGGCCCTGGCGGTAACCATACTGTTGACCCTGTACTCACGTGCGCTACTGCCCTC
>BNVD01000192.1 GCA_025997835.1 Spirochaetia bacterium | reverse complement strand
GGTTTTCCGGTATCCATTCCCGTAAATCTACCGGTATCAGCATCGGCGTCTCCCGATCTATCTCCACAAATCGTATTCCCATACCCCCTTTTTACCATATTTTGTCGGTGTGTGACGATCCCCTGGGGAAAGCGCGACAGGCTCCTAGTGTGCAGTCTAAGACAGATGGCATAACAAGAATTTTTAACCGCGAAGTCGAAGAAGTCGAATAAGAGGGATAAGGAAAGCGGGTTAGCCAATCCTCTTTTCTTTACTTCTTCGACTTCTTCGACTTCGCGGTTTATACTCTTTATTATGCTTTTTGTTAGGACAGAACACTAGGAGCCTGTTGCGCTTGTAGGTTTTTTGCGCTTGAGGCCGCAAAAAACCCGCTATTAATGGGCTCCTTACGGAGTTTGCAGGGTAAAAATCGGCTTGAAAGCCGATTTTTTCTATTGAATTGCACAAAGTGCAACAAACTCCTACTTCCACGATATGTCTTTCGCGTAGATACCGTTTGGGTAACTATGGGCGATGTTGATGTCCTTGTGGTAGGCCCGGATGATGGCGGGGTTGGCGATCACCGCGTAGGGGGCGTCCTCCTGCACGATGTCCACCACCTGTTTGAAGATGGCCCGCCGCCTCTCCCCATCCGGCTCCCGGCGGCCCTCGGCGAGGAGGCGGTCAACCGCGGCATTGCGGTACCGGGCGGAATTCCCCTGATTGATATTGACCGAATGGTAAAACTCGGTAAGGTAGTTCATGTCCTTGAACATGATGTAGTGGCCCCCGGCGGCAATCTGGAAGTCCCCGGCGTAGTATTTGGAAACCCAGGTGTTGAATTCCATAAGGTCGATGGTGAGATTGATGCCTATCTCCGCGAGGTTCTGCTGAACCACCTCCCCTACCCTGCGGTTCGCCCCGGTAGTGATGAGGGACACTGCCACGGGCTTGTCCCTGGACACCCCCGCATCCGCCGCCAGTGCCGCCGCCAGTGCGGGATCGTAGCTGTAGCGCCGGTCCGGTTCGGCGAAGCCCGCCATCCAGGGCATGGCCATGTAGTCCTTGTTTTGGCTCTCCCCCTCGTAGGCGATCTCCCGGATGGTCTCCCGGTTAACGGCGTAATTCACCGCCTGCCGGAGTTTTACGTTGGTAAAAGGCGGCTTTTCCACGTTCATGGTGATGTAGTTCACCCGGTTTGAGGGGCCGGAATAGATGGTGATATTGGGCTTGTCCCGGAGAGACGCAGCGGTTGCGGCGCCGGCAATCCAGATAAAGTCGATGTCCCCGGTTTCCAGCGCCACGGCGGCGGTAAAGTCGTCGGGGATTACCCGGAAAATGACGGTTTTGATCGGGGGTTTGGGCCCATAGTACCCGTCAAAGGCCTCAAGCCGGACCTCCGCACCCGGTTCGCGGCTCACAAAGCGGTACGCCCCGGTCCCGATAGGCACGGCCCCGTACTTCTCCACCGATGTGACCGCTTTTTCGTTGTAAATCGCCAGTTGATCCCCGGCGAATTCGGCTAAAAAGGATGAAACCGGCTCATTAAGAGTGATTTTGATGGTATGGTCATCGATGACATCAACGCTTTTGATCATGGAGGTAACCACCGTACCGTTGGGGGTGCCACGGGCGTAGGCTATGGTAAAGGCCACATCGCGGGCGGTGAACTCCTCGCCGTTGTGGAACTTCACCCCTTTCCGCAGAAAGAAGGTGTAGTCCAGACCGTCCGCCGAAAGTTCGTACCGTTCCGCGAGCCACGGGCCGATAGTACCGTCTTCGTCAAAAAAGAGGAGGCCGTCGTAGATGTTGTTCCCGATCTGGCCTTCGATGAGGGTGTTGGCGTAGAGCAGGTCGAAGGTGGCAGGTTCGGAGGCCACGGCGATCACCAGCGTGTCCCGTGCTGGGGCGGCGACGGTGTTTTTCTCGGCCCGGTTGCAGGACGCGAACAGGGCGGCGCAGAGCACGGCACAGAGCGCCATGCGGTACACCGCGCTCAGTATCATCAATCCACGATTGACTTTCCGGTTCATATATAACCCCTATTCAGTCCGCGCAAGCGGACTAATGAAGTCCCCACCTAAAGGGCGGGGTATCTGAAGATTTTCCTCGGAATAGTTCCCGTTGCTTTTTCAATTATTGCGGTTTAGTTGTCACTTGCCCGCTGTTTCCTGGATAATCTGCAGCGTCCGTTCGGCGCAGCGGTCCCAGGAGAAGGCTTTAACCCGCTCAAGGCCCTGGGTGCGGCATTCGCGGGCAATGTCCCGGTTGGTGGTGAGGGTGACCATACGGTCCGCCATGTCCTCGCTGTCCAGAGGGTCGAAGTAGAGGGCCGCGTGTTCCGCCGTTTCCGGGAGGGAGGCCGCGCGGGCGCAGGCCACGGGAACACCGGAGGCCATGGCTTCCAGCACCCCAAGGCCGAAGCCCTCGTACATGGAAGGAAACACCACCATGTTCGCCCCGGCGTAGAGCTCAGGAAGGCTCTTTGCGGGAAAGTGACCGGTAAAGAAGATGTCGTTCCGGTAGGGGCTTGCCGCCGCCGCTTCCTTGACCCGTTCCGCCCCCTTGCTGTCCCGCCCGGCCAGAACCAGCCGGTGGGGGTGTTTGGTCCGTTCCTTGAAGATTTCAAAGGCCCGGATTAGGTTGATATGGTTCTTTACCGGATGTTCGATCCGGGAAGCGTAGAGGATATAGGGGCGGCGGAAGCTGAAGGGTTGGATAAGAACCACGCTTTCCTCGTTTTTGGGGCGGGGGAAGAAGGCGGTATGATCGATCCCGTTGGGGATCACCTCAATCCTGGATTCCTTGACATGGGCCACCTCCACCAGTTCCCGCTTGACCCAGTTGCTCACCGCGATGATCCGGTCCAGATTACGGAGGGCGTTGGGAAGGACCATGCGGAGTACCACCCCCAGGTGTTCACGGGTCTTGCGGGTACCCCAGAAAGCGGCCATATCGTGGACCGTACCGATGGAGGGACAGGGGGAATGCCGGGGAAGCTGTTTGTGGGCGGCGGGGAAGAAACAGGCGTTGTATTCCCTCGCCTGGGCAAATTTCGGGTACTTCGCCTGGTGCCAGAGGGCATTGGCGGTCCTGCCTGAGACAAAACACTGGGGAATAAACTCAGGAGCCGCCGCCGCATCGCCAAAGGAATAACGGTCGAAATCCCAGCCGAACAGCTCGTACCGGTCCCCCGATGGGGGAATTCTCCTCAAAATCTGGGTAAGATAGACGCCTACCCCGGATTTTCCGCTGTCACAGGCAAAGGTATCGATACCTATCTTCATATATATCCCCTTCCGTGGGCTCCAATATAGCAGAAGCCGTCAGCCCGTTGGTGATGGCCGCCGTTACGGTAACGGTTCCCGCGCCGGTGGTGGTTAAGCTGCTTCCACTGATGGCCGCGCCCGTCGTTCCGGCGGTTTTAACGCTCCAGACAATGGTCTGGTTGGTGGCGGTATCCGGTGCGACCGTACCGCTTAGGGCAAGCGGGGTTCCCACGGTTGCGCTTGTGGGGACGCCTGAGATGCCGGTAACCGCCACAAAATCGTTGATAGGCGGTGTGGTGGTTGTGCCGTTATCACACCCCAAAAACGCCAAACTCAATGCCAGCAGGGCTGCAAAAGCAGTTGTTGAGGGCAAGCCAAAGTATCGAAGCTTTTTCATATAAAGCCTCCTTATCGTTATAAGCCTCAGACTATGCCGAGTGCTTTATCCACACCGCGTATGCGGCACGAAATACCGGGGATATACAGGAACGCCCCTGCGCGGTACGAAGGGCCGTACCGCGCAGGGGCGTTCAATTGCAAAGGGAAAAAAAGAGCGTTGTATCAGTGTATCGGTATGTAAGTTGTTATCCAGTAAAGAATTACGTGTTTACCGAAGTGACCGGCTTAAACGGCAAGAATATCACCGCCATTGCCGCAGGGTATGCTCACACGATAGCCCTCGGCAGTGACGGCAAAGTCTGGGCTACAGGCCTTAACTATAGCGGTCAGCTTGGCTTGGGGGATACTACAGACCAAAACGAGTTTACCGAAGTGACCGGCTTATCCGGCAAGAATATCACCGCCATTGCCGCAGGAAGTTATCACACCATAGCCCTCGGCAGTGACGGCAAAGTCTGGGCAACAGGATCTAACAGTTACGGTGAGCTTGGCTTGGGG
>BNVD01000191.1 GCA_025997835.1 Spirochaetia bacterium | reverse complement strand
GCGTCGCGGAAGGGGGAATCAAAACAGGGGTTAAGCCAGATGGCGTTACAGCCAAGGCCCTTAATGTAATCGAGTTTCTGAATAATCCCTTCGATGTCGCCTATCCCGTCGCCATTGCTGTCATAAAATGACTGGGGATAGATCTCATAAAATATCGCGTCGTCTAACCATTGGGGCATAGTTACTCCTAAAAACACCCGCGCCTAGGAGCCTGTTGCAATGGGCTCCTTACGGAGTTTGCAGGGTAAAAATCGGCTTGAAAGCCGATTTTTACTATTGAATTGCACAAAGTGCAACAAACTGCTATTTGTTTATAAAAAACTCGTCCACCTGCCGCTGGGCTTCCTCCAGCACCTTGTCGAACCCGGCATCCCGCAGTTCGTTCATGATCTGGGGAATAATTACATCGGGGTCGGAGACACCGGTGTTGAGGTCGTTAAAGTACTTCTGCCAGGCACTGCGGCAATTCAGTATCTCGTTTTGTATGGGCTCCAGGTTCAGCATAAAGCCCAGCATAACACTGGGGACCGCCGCATTGTTGAGGTCCGCCACCTCCTGCCAGTACCCCGGAGGCACGGTATCTTCCGGGGTTTCGATAAAGTAACTGCCCTCCTGGTAATTGATCAGCGGCCAGTCGGTCCTGAGGCGGTGTACCGCCGTACCGTCATTGACATACTCAAAGTGCTTGCCTTCGATACCGTAGGCCAGCATATCCCGGAGCTTCGTGTCCGTGTTGACCAGCTGCAAAAGTTTGAGGGCCTCGTTCTTGTATTTTGAATTGCGGCTTATGGCGTTCATGGAACCCTGAATGGAATCGGTGGAATAGGAGGGGCCGAAAAACTTAACCGCATCGTATTGATCTATTCCCGCAGAGGTGGCGTAGGAAAAGGCCACCGACGGCCATGCCTGGGCTATGAAAAAAGGCTTGTAAGGGGGCTGATCGTCGGTCATGTTCGCATCGGGATTGACGATCCCCGCTTCAAACCACTGGTGGAGCTGGCGGAAGGTGGCAAGCACATCGGGCTGTTCCAGGGTATTGATCACCCGGTGGTCCTGATCGTCCAGCCCTACCCCGATAACCGAGAAATCTGCGGAAAGGGTGTCGTACTTGGAAAAAATGAAATTGTTAGCGCTCTTTGCCAACAGCAGGGGATAGAAACGCTGCCCCTCACCAGCCTTAACCTTTCTGAGGTTCCGGTCACGGCCTGCCAGCGAGGTGTCGGAAATATCCAGGCCATATTTGGTTACCAGAGCATGGTCCCAAAACTGATAGGCGGTTAGGGCGGAGTCCTTATAGGTGGGCACCGAGTATATCCGGCCCCGGACATTCACGCCCTCCCAAAGTACCGGGGGAATGTAGTTCCACAGCTCAGGCGCCTGTTCCGGGAGCAGTTCCGTAAGGTCCGCAAAGGCGCCCAGCCCCACAAACCGGTTATAGGATTGGCCATCCACAAACAGCATATCAAAATATTGCCCCGCGTTGATCATGGTGACGAAACGCTGGGCCGCATCTCCCCACCCTGCCTGCTTAATATCGACCCGCACCCCGATCTTCTCCTGGGTGTAGTCGCTGATAACCTTAAGGTCCTCCCCTATCCCCGCCTGGGAAGACCCAATCTGCCACCATATCAGGGTAGGAACACCGTCAGACTTTGAACTACAGGCCGCAAACAAGAGGCCTATGGCCAAAACCGCCGCACACATCGGACCTTGGGTCCGCAGACCTTGGGTCCGCAGACCTTTGGTCCGCAGACCTTGGGTCTGAATCATCTTTTTCATCTTCATTTTCATACTCCTGTACATAATATTAGCCCTTTACCGCGCCAACGGTAAGGCCGGAAACAAAATAACGCTGAAAGAAGGGATAGATACACGCGATGGGCAGCACCGCGAGGACCACAATCGCCATACGCGCGGCCTCTTTGGGCATGGACGCAAGAAGCTGTGCCTGGGAAACCCCCAGCAGGGCGGCGTTCTGGGCCAGAAAGTTGAGGTCCGCCAACAGCCGGTTAAGGTATGCCTGAAGGGTATAAAGACTGGGGTTATCAATGTAGAGCATGGCGGTAAACCAGTCGTTCCAGTAGGCAAAAGACAGGAACAGGCCGATGGTGGCCAGTACCGGCAGTGACAGGGGGAACACAATCTTGAAGAAGATGGTCAACTGGCTGGCCCCGTCCATCTTGGCGGATTCAATAAGTGAATCG
Organism: Spirochaetia bacterium; assembly: GCA_025997835.1. Lineage (GTDB taxonomy): Bacteria > Spirochaetota > Spirochaetia > Treponematales > Breznakiellaceae > BNVD01. The sequence continues at coordinate 1,966 of BNVD01000191.1, read as the reverse complement.
GGGATGGTCGTACGGAAAAAGGTTTTACAGAGGATGATGTTAAACGACGAAACCGCCAGCGGTACTATCAAAACCCAGATACTGTCTTTAAGGTGCAGAAACTGGGCAACGATAAAGTAGGACGAGACTAGGCCGCCGTTGAAAATCATGGGGATAAACACAAACCAGACGAAGAACTTTTGCAGCTTGTACTCCCGCCGGGAAAGCACATACCCCAAAAGCGCGTTGAGTACCACCCCCATGGCGGTCCCAACGCCGGTAACAAAGAGGGATACTCCCAAAGAACGCGCAATGGTTGATCCCTGCTTGAACAGATAGGCATAGCCGTCAAAGGACCAGACCTTGGGGATGAAGCGGTAGCCATATTCCCGCAGGGCCGCCTCGTCGGAAAAGGAGATCGAGATTATCAGCACCATAGGGAGAATGCAGGCAAGGGACAGCAGAACCAGAATCACATTAAACACCCCATTGGCCGCCGGGCCTACCTGGGTAAAATGGTCTATACCGTTAAGGTTTTTTTTCATAGTATTTTTATCCTCCATGCCTAGATCATCGCCGAATCTTCGTCAATGATCTTGACGATCTTGTTGACCCCCAGGGTCATGATACAGGCCGAAATAGACTGTAACAGGGCCGCCGCCGCCGCCATTCCGGTGGTAGACGACTTTAACTGCTTGTACACGAACACATCCAGGGTGGACACGGTGGTGTACAGGGAATTGGAATCCCGCGGGACCTGATAGAAGAGCCCGAAGTCGGAATAGAAAATGCGCCCCGCCGACATGATAAACATCAGCACGATGATGGTCTTCATTAAGGGCAGGGTGATGCGCCATATCTGCTGCCACTTGGAAGCGCCGTCAATCACCGCCGCCTCGTAGATCGTTTTATCCAGGCCGGTAATGGTCGCGAGGTACACGATCATCCCGTAGCCCACATTCTTCCACTGGCTCATAAACACCAGAAAGCCGGGCCAGAAATCAGGCTCCATGTACCAGCGGTGGGTGGAAAGCCCCAGACTGTCCAGGGTGGTATTGACTATACCCATGTCATAGCTCAGGAACGCCCACACCAGAGTGGATACCACAACCCAGGAGAGGAAGTAGGGGAAGAACATCAGGGTTTGATACACCTTGGCGGCAATTTTACTGTGCAATTCACTGACTACAATGGCCAGCGCTATGGTAAGGAAGGTACCGACCGTAATCATCACCGCGTTATACGCCAGGGTATTGCGGATGATCATCCAGATGTCCTTGTTGGTGAACAGAAACTTGAAATTCTGCAGCCCCACCCACTTACTGCCGATGATGCTCTGGAGGAAGCCGCCTGAAATACGGTAATCCTTAAAGGCAATGATCACGCCAAACATGGGGAGATAGCAAAAAAGCACATACCACACCGTGGTTGGCAGTGCCAAAAGGGAAAATTGAGTGTCGTCTTTCGTCCAGCGCTTTTTGTTTGTTTTCATATTGTCAAGTCCCCCCGGCTTGGTATTTAGCTAATCCGTTAGCTAAAATCGATTGTAGCCTATTCTGAACAAGACTGTCAAGGGAAAAAGTGTCAACAACGCGGTAGATAATTGGATGTACGGCCCCCTTTCTGTAGACCTGGAAAACATAGTCCCCCCGATATACGATACCACGGGTAATGATCAGGATATAACGGGCTTCTCGGATCAACTTGCCAACGCATCCGAATGGTACGGCCTTATCTTCTACAATAACCTCAAGCCCATCTCTCAGGAGGACAACGCCCTGCTTGACACCAGGCCCGGCAGCCCCACCTTAGGTTCACGGTTGACCCAGGCGGATTACTTCTCCATCACCTCGGAAAAAGTTTTTGGATGCAGGGTTGTCTGTACGGGCGGCGATCATCCAAAAACCTGGTAACTACCTGTTCCGGCTTCAAGGCCCCCCATTTCGGGGGGCGTATATTTTAAGGGGGCAAAACACCTATTTTTCTA
>BNVD01000190.1 GCA_025997835.1 Spirochaetia bacterium | reverse complement strand
GCCGAACAAAACATCGAGGGGCACCGGAAGTTTATTGCAGACTTTAAACCGGATTTGGTTAAGATTATGAGTGACGGCTATTTTATCTACCCGCTGGAAGGAGGTAAACCCGCCGCCTTTGACGCGGGATGCCTGGACCGCATACAGGTGATAGAAGCCGGTCACGCATGGATACAAAAGCAGCTGGAGATTGCCCGGAAGGTTATTGCAATGCAGACCGATACCCTGTACTTTTACAATGTTTTTTCACCGGCAACAACCTTTCGCTTTATGGTAGGCTACGAAAAATTCATCAACCTGCTTAAAACCGAACCGGAAGCGCTTTCCGCCGCATTACTGCGTATGGGGCAGGGCATCGCCGTGCTTGTTAAAACGATTCTCAAAGAAAGCGGCGCCGATGGAATATACTTTAGTGTACAAAACCCCGACATCAACCGTGTTTCCGATGACGAATACCGCCGGTGGATCACCGCGTCCGACAAAGTAGTACTGGACGCGGCCAACGCCGCAAGTGATAACAACATCCTGCACATCTGCGGCTATGATGGCGTTAAAAACCATCTGGGGGCATGGAAAGATTACCATGCAAAGGCCTACAACTGGGCGGCGAATGTCGAGGGGGTAAGTTTGGCTGAGGGTAAAAAGCTGTTCGGCGGCGCCTGCGTGATCGGCGGCTTTGCCAATCCTCCGGGCAGCCTTATTCAAACAGGAACGAAAGCGGAAATAGAAGCCTTTACCGGTACCATCATCCGGGAAACCGGGAAGCGCGGCCTTATTGTAGGCGCCGACTGTACCGTACCGCGGGGAACGCCGGTTGAACACCTTGAATGGATCCGGCAAGCGGCGGGCTGTCATCTTTCCTCTTAAACAGTGTGCAGTCTAAGACAGATGACATAATAAGAATTTTTAACCGCGAAGTCGAATCGAACCGCAGACCAATCAGACCTTCGGTCTGCGGTCTGATGGTTCGCAGGCGAATAAGTTTTTGGACATTTTAACCTCGGAGTTTGTCGGGCTTTGCCCGTAAAATGATAAAAATTCGCCGCTTAGGCGAATTTTTACCTTACAGGCTCCTCGTTTTCCCTTCCCTTTTTCGACTTCTTCGACTTCGCGGTTCATTATTCTTCTTAGTTTATGATGTTGTTACCGCCATCAAACAGGTAAAGCAAGCCTCACCATTACGCCATCCGGCGTACCGCTTCCTTCCACCGCCGTCCCCGGTCAAACTCATTGAGGAACATGCCGAAGGAGGCGCAGCCGGGGGAGAGGACTACGGCGTCGCCGCTATGGGCGACGGCAAGGGCGGCGTGGACTGCGGCGTCCAGGCTGTCGAAGGGGCCACGGTAGGGAATGGCCGCCGCGTCCAGCAGGGGGCGGAGTTTGTCGCTGCCGGTTCCTGCAAGGAGTACCAGCGGGGCGAGGCGATTTTGGGACTGGGCGGCGGCGCTTACCAGGGGGGAGAAGTCCAGGTTTTTGTCGGTTCCGCCTGAGACCAGTACCAGGGGGGTGTCGAAAGCGTTGATAGCGGCGGCGGCGGCTTCGGGGATGGTAGCGGTGGTGTCGTTGTAGAACCGTATGCCCCCCGCTTCGTGGAAGAATTCCAGCCGGTGTTCGATGCCGGGGAAACGTCCCAGGCTGTCCCGGATGAAGTCCACGGGTAGGCCCAGGTCCAGCAGGGCCAGCGCTGCGGAGAGGAGGTTCTGCTTTTGGTGCAGCCCCGGCGTGAGGAGTTTTGCGGGGACCAGTTCAACGGCGGTATCTCCCAGCCGGGCAAGGCCGGTTCCGCCGGGGCCGGACAGCCAGCCGCCGGAAACGCCGGGGGGGAGGGGACGGGTGGCGGCGACGAGGGGACGGGCGCGGGTTTCCCGGAGGAAGCTCCGGCCCCAATCATCATCCTGTGCGATGGTCACGTCCCCTTCATCCTGACCCTGATAGATGATCCGCTTATCCGCCACATAGTCTTCCATTGAACCGTACCAGTTCTGGTGGTCGCGCATGATGGCGGTGAGGACGGCGGCACGGGGTTTGAGGCACAGGCGGCCTCTAAGGTCCCCAAGCTGCCAGCTTGAAAGTTCCAGCACCACATCATCATCCGCCGTAAGATCTTCCAGAAAGCTTAAGGGAGATACAGTGATGTTGCCGCCGAGCCGGGCCTGTCCGGGGAGGAGTCCCGCTTCACGCGCCTCCGAAAGAACCCAGTGGAGTGATGAAGCGGTGCTGGATTTGCCTTTAGAGCCGGTAACCGCAATGAGCCGGGCGGGGCTATAGGCAAGAAAGAGGGAGATGTCGGTTTCCACCCGCCGGGCCATACGCAAAAAGGGGGAATCCGGTTTTACGCCGGGATTTTTTATCACCATATCGGCGTTTTTAAAATCATCATCCTCATGGCGGCCCAGCACATAGCGGATGGACGATGCGCCTGACTGCTCCAGCTTTTCGATGGACGGGGCCAGCACCGTTTCGTCCCGCAGGTCGGTGACAGTGAGGATCGCCCCGTGCCCTGCCAGATACCGGGCGGATTCGAGGCCCCCCCCGTGGAGGCCAAGCCCCATGACAGTGACCTTCATTCCTGAATAGCGGTTTTGTTTGGTTTCGCCCTGCATCCTTGCCCCCCGGAAGTTTCCATAGTATAGTAAACACCATGAGAAAAATACCCCTTTGGAGTAGCAATTCTAAATTTAACCGCCGGAAATGCCCTACCTATATCTTCCCTATCTTAAAGCAGGCAATTCACAGACCCGACAACGGTGGGCAGTGCAGCGGACGGCCTGATGCCCGAACAGCAGACCTTCGGTCTGACGACAACCTACAAAAACGGTTTGTCGTCTTAGCCGGTAAAACGAATTCCCCAGCGGGAAAAAGCGCCTCGTTCCAGCAACGTTGTTGTTCGTCCGGGCGGGCAGCGGGTCGTCCGCTACACCGCCCATATATGCCCGTAATGCAAATTGAGAATTGCCAGGAGCGTCCATGCCGCAGGTTGAAATAAGTGCGCCGCTTTCGGTGCTGGACGATCTGGGCCGCCCGGTGAATTTCGGCTGGGCCCGGACGCCCCTGTTTGAATACAATTCCGGGTTAACCGGCGGCCCGGTGCGGCGTATTACCGCGCAGGACCGCTACCTCCTCCTGTCGCCTGCCCATTTGATCACCGCAGAGGTTTTTGACGGCGGCAGTCTGGGGTACGCCGGTGTATCGGTCATTTCCCTGAAGGATAAAAAGCGGTCCACCCAGACCTACACCATTCCCTTTCCTCTGGGAGGGCTGTCCATGCCCGGCCGGAGCGACCGGGGTGTGGTCCGGTATAAGCGGAAGCAGGGGCTCCTTGAGTTTATCGCTATGGACGGGGGCGCCCGGATTATCCGGGTGGACTTTCCCAAATTCGGGCATCACCGGTATTTGCGGGGAGAGGTGGTGCTGACCCCCCTGCCGGACGCGGAATCACTGGTGACCCATCAACCCTGGCTCAGTGATAAGGGCGCCTTTATCCTGTCCCGGCGTTCCCCCTGGTACGTTGCCGAAGGGGTGATGCAGTTCGGTACGGCGGAGCTGATCTTTACCCAGGGCAGCGGCTGGGGAATTTTCGACTGGAACCGGGGGAGCCGCCCCCAATCGGATACGCAGTTTTGGGCCTCCGCCTGCGGTACGGCCGGAAAAGACCGGATCGGGTTTAGTGTGGGCTATGGCACGGCGGATGCGGGAGCGGGCACAGAAAACGCGTTTTTTCTGAACGGCAGGATCCACAAACTGGATCAGGTTACCTTTCATATCAACCCCGCAAGCTGGATGGAGAGCTGGCATTTTACCAGCAGCGACAACCGGCTGGACATGACCTTTACGCCCCTTCAGGAACGGGTAGAGCGGATGCGGATGCTCTTCCATTCCTGCCGCCGCCGTCAGGTGTTCGGCTCTTTTCAGGGCCGCGTGATCCTCGATGACGGCAGCCCCTTTGAATTCCGTGACCTGACCGGCATCGCCGAACGCAGCAAGACTACCAATTAGGGCAGAACACTAAATCCTATTTCAGCCAATGCCGTTTCCGCCTCTGCGATTTCGTCGTAGGGTTTGGTGTTTCCGGTATAGATGATGGAGTTCTCGTGGCCCTTGCCCAAAAGCAGCACCAAGTCTCCGCTTCTTGCAAGAGAAAAGGCTTTTCGGATTGCGGTTGGCCGGTCGGGGATTAGGAATAGTGTTTCTGTTTTGTTCTTGCCAACAGTGATACTGTTGTCTGTATAGATGTC
>BNVD01000189.1 GCA_025997835.1 Spirochaetia bacterium | reverse complement strand
GGGCGTGGTGGTTCACTGTCAGGACGAAAAGAGCCAAATCAAGAACAAGGCCAAGGCCATGCGTATACTCCGCGCCCGTGTCTACGAAATGGAAGAAGCCAAGGCTGCTTCAGAGCGGGCCGAAGCCCGGAAAAGCCAGGTCGGTAGCGGCGACCGCTCCGAGCGCATCCGCACCTACAACTTCCCCCAAAACCGCATGACCGACCACCGGATCAACCTCACCCTCTACAAGCTGGAACTGATCATGCAGGGCGATGTGGCGGAACTTTTCGACGCACTAAAACTGTCGGCGCGGGAAGAACTGTTACAGAGCTCCAGCTCTGCGAGCTCTAGCTCTGCGAGCTCTGGCTCTGCTGCCACCGCTTCCTGATCCTCATTATGACCATCCGGGAAGCCCTTACCGAAGGAACCGCCCGTTTAAGCGCTGCCGGTATTGAAACGCCCTCCCTCGACGCGGCCCTCCTTTTGGCGGACATCCTCAACACTACCCGTACCGCCCTGATCCTTGCACCCCTTACCCCCCTCGCGGACGATACCTGCCGCCGCTTCACCCAATCCCTGGACCGCCGCCTTGCAGGGGTTTGTACCGCCTATATACTGGGCCGCCGGGAATTCCGCGGGCTGGACTTTACCGTCACCCCCGATGTCCTTGTCCCCCGCCCGGACACCGAAACGCTGGTAGAAGCGGCCCTCACCAGCATCGACCGCATGGCTGCCAAAACAGCGTCTTCCCCGCCATCGCCCATCGCCCTGCTGGACCTCTGCACCGGTTCCGGCGCGGTGGCAATCTCGATTAAGCATGAACGCCCGCAGCTTGCCGTATACGCCTCCGACATATCCCCCAAAGCCATCGCCGTCGCCCGGCAAAACGCCGCTAAACTCCTAGCAGTTTGTTGCACTTCGTGCAGTCCAATGAAAAAAATCGGCCTTCAAGCCGATTTTTACCTTGCAAACTGCGCTCAGAAACGAAGTTTCTGCAGGAGCCCTTTAATAGCAGTTTTTTTGCGGCATCAAGCGCAAAAAAACTACAAGCGCAACAGGCTCCCCGGAACTTCTACTCCCGCAATCACATCAGAAACACCCTCCCCCATCACCTTCATCGAAAGCGACCTCTTCAACGCCTTCCCCGCCGCGCTAAACATTCCCCGCCGCTTCAACATCATCGTCGCCAACCCACCCTACGTCCCCTCAGGCGTAATCGAAACCCTGTCCGCAGAAGTCCGCCGGGAACCCCGGTTGGCTCTGGACGGCGGCGATGACGGCCTTGACCTCATCCGCCGCCTGATAACCGAAGCGCCCCGCCATCTGTTCCCCGGCGGCAGCCTCCTTCTGGAAGCCGACCCCAGTCAAATGGAAACCATCACCCGCATACTTGCGGACCGGGGCTATACCGGTATACAAACATATATGGACTTGTCCCAACGGCCACGGGTAACCGGCGGAACGGTTCCGGCATGAACGCCCAAATCGCCGCCTTTACGGAAAAGCTCCAATCCTACGATGCGGCGGATCAAGACCGAATCCTCAAGGCCCTTGCGTGGACCGAAACGCTCCACGCAGATGAACATTCCGGCCTGAGCCACCCGCTGGAAGCTGCGGCTATTCTCATCGGCCTTAACATGGACACCGATACGGTCATTGCCGCCATCCTCCATGACGCGCTGGAAAACACCGCCGCCACGCAGGAGGACATCGAAACCCGCTTCGGGCAGGAAGCGGCCCGCATGGCGGAGGGGGTCACCCGGATCGCCGGTATTTCCGCAACCAGCAAAACCATTCAGGAGGCGGAAAACATCCGCAAGATGCTTTTTGCTATGGTCAACGACATTCGTGTCATCTTCATCAAACTGGCGGATAAGCTCACCATGATGCGGGTAATGGATGCGGCGGCAGCCAAAACCACCGTAGAACAATGCAAACTGGCCGCGCAGGAATGTCTGGACATCTACGCGCCTCTGGCGGACCGGCTCGGTATCTCCTGGATGAAGGATGAGTTGGAGGACCTGGCCCTCAAGCACCTCAACCGGGAAGCCTATACCCAGATAAAAGAAATCGTCTCCCTCAAAAAGAGTGAACGTCAGGACTACCTTGAGGCCATCAAAAGGACCCTCAAAAAAGAAGCCGCCGCTTTGGGCTTCACCATTGACGTGGAAAGCCGGGCAAAACATTTTTACTCGATTTATCAAAAAATGAGGAAGCGGAACAAAGCTACTGCGGAACTTTACGACTTATTCGGTATCCGTGTCCTCTGCGACAGCATCGAAAACTGTTACACCCTTTTGGGGATGGTTCACCGCCTCTGGAAACCCCTGGACGGACGGTTCAAGGATTACATCGCCATGCCCAAATCAAACGGCTACCAAAGCCTCCATACCACGGTACTCGCCGGAGCGGATCAGGACGGCGCAGACCAAACCAACGACCTTCCGTCAAGCGGGCTACCGCCGAGCGGGCTACCGCCCGCCGGACAGCCCTTCCCCTGGTCGCCCCTGACGGGCAAGCAGGGCGCGGGCCTCACCCTGGAAATCCAAATCCGCACCGGGGAAATGCACCGGGTCGCCGAATACGGTGTCGCCAGTCACTGGCTCTACAAAAAGGGCTCCACCGGCGAGGCGGTCCGCACCGTGTCCCTCATCAACCGCCTCAAGGACTGGAAGCTCGCGGAAGCCGAAACCGGCAATCACAACTCCGAATCGTTCCTGGAGGACATCAAGCGGGAACTCCTCAAAGATTCCATCTACGTCTTTACCCCCCAGGGCAAGGTGATTGAACTCCCCGCCGGGGCAACGCCCATCGACTTCGCCTACCACATCCATTCCGCCATCGGCGACCATTGTACCGGCGCAAAGGCTGACGGGGCCATCATCCCCCTGAGCGCGGAACTGCAAAACACCCAGGTAGTAGAGATCCTCACCACCGCCAATGGCCGCCCTCACCTCAACTGGCTGCGGATCGTCAAAACCGCCAAGGCCCGCAACAAGATCCGCGCATGGCTCCAGCAGAACGACAGTTCCATCATCATCGAAAAAAATGTGGTCGCCAAAAAGAAGGAGCCGGAAAAACCCAGGGAAACGGCTACGGAACCGGTGGTCCGGCGGGTCATCCAGCCGGGACCGTTGGACGCAACCATTTTACAAGTCCGGGTAGCCGACGAAAAGAACCTGATGATCCGCTTCGCCAAATGCTGTAACCCCATCGTAGGGGACCCCATCCTGGGCTACGTTTCCCGCGGCAGGGGCATTATCATTCACCGGAAGAATTGCAGTAACCTTGCCAACATCCCCGATTTCGCCGAACGCCGGATAGACACCGAATGGGAAAACGCCGCCGCGCTCCTGGTCAAGCGCTTTAAGGTTGAAGCCCGCCACGCCACGGACCTCTTCTCCGAAATTGAGGGCGCCATCCGCAAGTACCAGGGTCACCTCATTGAAGGCCGTCTGGAAGAAAGCGCAGACCGTAGGTCTAGCGACCTGCGATCCGGCGATCTGCGATCCGGCGCCAACCATCTTACGGGATTTTTTACCATGCAGCTCGAAAAGCCGGAGGACCTCAAAAAAGTGATGAAGGGCATCCGCGGTATTCCTGCGGTCTATAGTATAGTGAGTTTGAATTAGTCCCCATGAACGGCAAAGCCCCAGAAACAATCATGTTCCTGCTGTCCGGTTTAATCATAGCTCCCCCCCGATTGGTAAGTATCCTTTGTCGCTTAATGGTGTCTACCCAATGGGGTAAAGTCCAGATCGATCTTACCCCTCTACTCCGGGGATCTGCACAAAGAGCTGCATCAACTGGCCGAACTGGGCTATTTTCGTGGCGGTCTCCGGGAGCCACTGTTTGAGGGGCTTTATGGCGGCCATTTCAAGTTCCCGCCAGTTGACGATAAGTTCATGGGGGTTGCGGAAGTAATCGTCCTGGGCACTTTTCAGGCTCCGTTCTACCATCATCAGAGCCTGGGAGGTCTGGAGCAGAAGCTGCTGGGCTTCGTCGTTTACCGTATTCAGAATCTCCCGGATGGTCCGTGCCTGGGATCTCTCCCGTTCCGCCCGTACCAAGGCGTCCATTAAGCGGGAACCGTTGAAACCTTCACTTTTAAGGGAACTGTCAAGGGCGGTGAGTTGATTCATAAGGTCGGTGAGGGTGTGAACCTCCGTCGACAGGGCCATGGACATGGACGCGGTGTTCCATTGGGCCCGGATCACCAGCAAATCGCATAATCCCCGGACTTCCGGGACAAA
>BNVD01000188.1 GCA_025997835.1 Spirochaetia bacterium | reverse complement strand
CTTTTACCTCAACCGCCATAGCCTGAGTGCCATTTTCCAGCATTGCGTCAATTTCCGCATAAATACCGTTTTCTTTGTCTTTCATACTTACATTCTGGTTTGTTCTGCTAAAGGTAAAACCGTATTGTCTGAATTGCTCGGGCAAATTGGGGAGCAGGCTGTATTCAGCCATGTCACCCAGCCTGTTGCCAAGATTTCCAATAATTTTCTGGGTTTCTTGCATGACCCTTTCGGTCTCTTTGCCTAATTTTTCCAATTTCCGGTCTGTCTCCTTGAATTGTCGGTCTGTCTCCTTGAATTGCCGGTCTGTCTCCTTGAATTGCCGGTCTGTCTCCTGGAACATCGCCCATACCTTCTCGAAGGTCAGCCCAGTTTCGTGTTGTGGTGTGGTTGTCGTCATGTCATTTACCTCTTGCTTAGAGTATACGACATTTGGGGCTAATAGCAAACCCGACCGGCACAGCCGGGTCTGATGCTTCGCAAAACCCTTATTCGGGCAACAAAAACATCGCAAACCTTTCACGTAATACGTTATTCCGCTATTGTCAATGCGCTCCCGGAATCGCCACCGTTAAACCCCCAAACAAAAGCCCTTCCGGAGCCCCGGTCTCCTGTGCTGTCAGTGTTGTCCGTGGTCAACAAAAAAAACGCCCCCCAACCCTTTCTGGCTGCGGGGCGCATGGCAGCAACTAATATGCCGTTACATTATCAGCATCAATTTCGATCGTTTCGCCTTTTTGTTTTAATATACCGATGCCTAATTTTTTGGCTTTTTCCAGAACATTAGCATAAAAAGACATACTGCCGATACCAAGATAAATCTTGTAATTTCTATAGTAAGGAAAAAGTTCACGGAAATTCTGTACTTTTTTTGTTACCAGTTTTTCTAAATCATTTTCGTGAACCTTGTATTTCACCTCAATAATTGCAACGGCAACACCGTTATACATTACTATATCAAATTCGTCTTTCAGATTACCGTCTTTCGCTTTCATACTACGTTCCAGTTCATCAAATTTTTGCCCTGCAAACATTTTTTTGTCGTCCAGCGCATTTACAAAATATTCTTCCGCAAAAGCCCCGTTGTTATTCCCTATACCCCCTAATTCTTTGGACATTTTTTTTACCGTTTCTGACATTTCCGCTATTTTTTTGTCCGTTTCCTTGAATTGTGCCTCCGTTTCCTTGAATCTTTCCTTGAACTGTGCCTCCGTTTCTTTGAATCTTTCTTTGAACTGTGCGTCCGTTTCCTTGAACAAGTCCTTTAGCTCTTTAAAACCTGCAAGAATACCTTCATCGGTTATTTTTTCTGGCATATTTTTCTCCTCCATGTTTTTAATATAGTGCAATCCAAGCCTGCCTGTCAACAAAAAAAACGCCCCACAACCCTTTCGGGCTGCGGGGCGCATGGTACAAAGCCGTTAGACAGCAGGTTAAAAGGTACCTGACGTTACAGTGAACGCGCTTATTTTGCGTTTCAAGGCTGCAGCCGCTATTTTATACATAGGCACCGCAGCAGTTCCCGCAACACCTACTACTGGGGTCCCAGTCGTACCTACGACTAACGTACTTCCACTAGTAGAACTCAGTTTAAAGAGAGTAGCAGGAAAGAAGCTGTAAGTCTCAGCAGTAAGATTTGTAAGATAAGAAAAATTGGAACTAGTTTCCGCTTGCCTAAAATATCCAGCATTTCCAGCGGGTGTAGATGGGGTAGAAAGTGTCACTGTAAGCTTCTTATTTGCAGCTACAATCACGGCGGGAGTTGTTCCAGTCAGCACCTCTTCCGGCGCGGGCACCACAGAAGTGTGGAACGACGAGATAGTCTTGGGGATTTGGATATACAGGAACTTGTCAGGGTTGGTAGTAGTTCCACCAACACCAAACCGTAGACTACCTGCCGATGCCGCCGTTGTGGTACCGTTATATCTCGTATCGTTGAAGACAATGCCCGTGGTTGCTATAGTCCCAATTGCCTGATACTCCAGGTCGGTATTTGGTGCTAATGCTGTTGTGCCAAAAAACTGACCAGTAGTGGATATCTGTGTAACACCAGTCATTATCGCGCCTGTTGCAATAACCACTTCTACCGCACCGCTGTTAGCGGGGACCTCGGTCTTTGCTAACTTCACACCATACAAGCCCGTCTTGGCGACCGTTCCTGTTTGACCAGGGGTTAACCCCTTTAGGTATACGGCATGGTTGAGTCCGTCATTAAGGCTCACGGTGCCGTCACTGCCAGTACCTATGCTGTTGTCATACTGCGTAATTTCATACACAGAAAAGTCCTTGTCATTGTCTGCGCTTGAAATACCGGTTATCGTATAAGGAGCTGAACTACCAGCTGGCATGTGATTGCTATCAGTGTCGTTGAAAGCAAATGCACCCTCAAGAGCACCCGCGCTCGCGTTGTAAGCCCCAGCGTGAACAGTACCCCACGCAATAGTGGAACCGCCAGTTACATTCTTAATCACATAGCCGTGCCGCTCTCGGCTTGCATTAGTGCCGTTGTCGGTTGATGAGATTGCTGTAAGCCCCGTTACCTTCCCATAGCCCGTAGCAGGGTCTATGTCTGCCTTGCCGTGAGAGCCTTCCAGAAGGATTAGGCCGCGGGTGATGTGGAGGACCAGTCGACTACCTACCTGATCAAAGCGTGACAGCGTTGCATAGTCATCGCCAGGTTGCGCAGTAAGGTATGGGTATTGTGCAATCCCACTCTGGCTGTATGTCTTATCAATCTTGAATGCCCACCAATCATTGCCAAACTTCGTGAAGTCGGTGGACAAGGCCGCCGGTGCTACTGCTGTTGTATTCTTGTAGTTCGGTATCGTTGGCAGACTTGCAACGCTATCGCCGCCGGTATAGAGCAGAATCTGCACCGTGCTGTCAGGATTATTGGTTGAGGTAATCTTGTATTCCAATGCAGCATTGGTGCTATTCAAAGTAAGGTTACTTACATTGATAATACTGTTTTTGGTTGTTGTTTTCAGCTCAATAGTAGGAGTACCACTACTCAATATAGGTGTTTCATACACCGCATATATATCGTATTGTGTACCGGCGACACCAGTAATTCCGTGTCCTGCAGTAACAGTAGAGTTGACGGTAGTATTCTTTATTGCATCACCCAGACTAGGCTCTACTGTAAGTGCTGCCCCAGCGGCAGATAACGCCGCAACGCTATACCATCTGCCGTTGCTTCTTACCACATACTTCGAACTAGTTGTTGCGGCGGGCATCGCTATTAACGTAGCCCCGGCAGTCACCGTGCCGTAGCTTCCGGGTGAGAGGACCGGGCTGGAACTGGCGCCGCCGCCGCTGGTAACAGTTATTGAAGGAGTAAGAGTGGTTGATTTCGTGGCGAGTGCAAGCGGGTTTAGGATGAAGTATTGAGAAGCATTAACGGCCTGAACCGTATTTAACCCCTTAATTATTAAGCTCGAAGCGTTCAGTTGTTCAATAATTACACCGGTTAAAGCCGGATCGTAACCTGAGCTTGTAGATCCCGGGCCCAAAGTAAACAATTTTGTGTCGTCGTCAAAGGGCGCTACACGCGGGGCAAAAATTTCCGGTGCAAATGTTGCATTGGTAAGTGTTACGGTGACGGCATCATGGTTTAGGGCCATGTTGGTTATATAACCTGTAGTGCTCCCCATCTTTGTTAGCGCTTGAGTGTTGGTAGACCCATCTGTGCCATTAAACTTGCCCCTTTTTATGAAGATCTTGTCAGTAGTCGAATCGCCTGGCAAGTTTGTGCCGCTAAACATGAAAACAATGCGCTTGTTGTCCGTAATATATGCCGTGGTTGTTGAAGCTTCAAAAATCGACTTGTTCGGGCCGGAAAAGGTGAAGAATTCATTCAAGGAAGGTGTTGAACCACCAAAGCGATTTATTGTAATGGGAATAGTCGACGCTATGAACGTTTCGCTGCCGGTAAAGATAATTGGCAGCTCAGTCATACTGGAAACGGTTGTAAAGTTGAGAAGTTTAGCATCGCCTGTGGAGTTCGTACTTGCTACGGTTACGGTTGTTGTCGCCGTCTGTTCCGCAAGAGCAAGCGGGTTTACCGTGACTTTCTGAGTCATTGATACGTCTCCGGTAAACGGCTTTAACCCTTTTATTTTCGCTATAGTATTGGGAGTACCGATAGTGTTAAGGGTAATTTCAAAAGTCGCCGATAGCGGAACCAAATACCCGCTTCCATCAGTAGCATAACCCGTTCCCGTTATGGTGAAGAGGTCGTTTAAGTCAGAAGCG
>BNVD01000187.1 GCA_025997835.1 Spirochaetia bacterium | reverse complement strand
GGGGATAAGTTTGGACGGGGAGATTCCAACGGCGGCTTTGAACTGCTTATAGAAGTACAGTGCATCGGAATAACCGCAGGCTTCGGCGGTATCATTTACCGTGTATTCGCCGCTTTTCAGCAGATCAACCGCTTTTTTCATACGGGTCTTTATCAGATATTGGTGCAGGGACACTCCGGTTGCCTTTTTAAATACGGACTCAAAATAAACCGGATTAAGACCGATCATCTCCCCCAGGGTTTTTACGGGAATATTCTCGCTATAGTGAGCCTCTATGAAACTAATGGTTTTTTTTATTCTGAAATCATGAATATCGGTGTTGACCTTGTAGACATAAAGTTCATAGAAGCGGTGGAGAATAAGCAGAAACAGGCCCTGAAGTTTTAGGGCATAACCGGGCTCTTTTTCCCGCCAGGCAGTAATAAGCTGGGAAAACAGGCTTATAACATCCTTTTCCGGGTCTGTCCGGCTCAATGCGGGGAAGGGCAGCCGGGCTGCCGCGCCTTTCCCCAAACGCAGATCGTACAGTTGAAAATCAACAGAAAAACAACTCACCGGTTTATTGGAACAGGCGTTCGCGGTACATACCGAACCGGGTGCCAGGTACAGTAAATCGCCTGATGATGCTGAACAGGACTGTCCGTCTATGATGTATCTGACATTCCCATTGACTACATAGCTAAGGTGATGCGGGCCTTCGGCACGAAAATCTTTTAGCCGCCGCTCAGGACCGTATTTCCGAAAAAAAACATTGCCGATTTCGGGAAACATATATTTATCCATTTCGGGGACATAAGGATCTCCCATAATCGGAATATAGTGTTGAAACCCCTTCCCCGCAAGTTAAAAATTATGGGTGTATGGTAAAAATTACGGATAAAACAGGCGTAATTGTAAAAAAACAGAAAAAAAAACGTTAGTTATTGATATACAACAGGCGCTTAATCATCACTTTACATGAAGAATACCCGGTTAAAGCCGCAAATTACCGGTTTTGCGGCGATATTGTCAAGAATACAAATAACCTGTTCTTTTCGCCTAATAACCTGAAGATTCCTCATTGTGGGCTCGGATATACGGGGATACGTTTTCGTATTGATAACACGGGTCGGAAACCAAAAAGTTTTTCGGGCGCTGTTAAATTCAAGTTAAGGAGTGTTTATGAAACAGAGTAGAGTACTAACGGGAATATTCGGGCTTGTCCTGGTATTCGGATTAATGGTTTCAGGCTGTCCGCAGACGGAAGGAGACAGTAAAAATACTGAGGCATCCGTCACAGCCATCAAGGTAGGGAGTGTGGATGTAGTAACGGTACCCGCGCTGGTTCCTGCCGCCGTATTTACCGGCGAGGATTTCGCGGTGAATCAGTTGGACGCCGCTCAGATAGGGCAGGCCGTGCTCGCCCAAACGAGTGACCTTGCCAATGCGGCGATCTCCGTTACGGCCAGCAGCGGAGCAAAGCTGAAGTATGCCGCCGCCCGTACTGTCAACGATCTTACCTTTGGGGACAGCAACACGGTTACGCTTGAGAACCTCGGTTATCTGTTCCTCCAGGTAACAGCGGAAGACGGAAATACGGTCAACTACTATGTAGTAAGAATAACAACGTTAAACACGGTTACTACGCTTACCGGTGTCACGGTTGCCGGAAAAGAGGTGACTCTTGCCGTTCAGGGGGATACCTATACCGGGGCGGCGTTGGGCGGGGTAGGGCTAAGTAACACCGAAAAGACCAATGCGCCAATAGCGGTTACCAGGTTCAACCCCAATCAAACCGTTAAATTTGCCAAAGTAACCGGCACCGGAGCGCCGTCATTCGGCGCGGACACCTCTTTTACCTTTGCCGATGGAGACTTTCTGTACATTGAGGTAACCGCCGAGAATGGGACAAATAAGGGCATCTACAAGGTAGAAGTTCAGATATCACGGGATACGACCCTGTCCGTACTGAACATTGGCGGGACTGTTGTTGAGTCTCCCGGTACACCGGCGGCAACACTTGCCGGAGTAACGGCGGGTACGGTTCTCCTGACCAACCCCGGTACCGGCCATGCAATAATCGCAACTCCCACCGATAGCGAAGCGACTGTTACATGGGCTGCCGGTGCGAGCGACCCGGTCGACGGAGCGTTCGTGACGACATCCCCCCTTACCTTCGTGGACGGTCAATACCTGTATGTAAAAGTAGTAGCGGGCAATGGGACCACCACCGCCTATTACAAAGTTCAGGTGAACCTGTTGATGACCGCGACCATAAAATATGGTGCGGTGGACATACAACCCAGCGTGAATAAGTTCATAGACCCATTGTGGGCAAGCGTTACAGAAACGTACCGTATCGAAAAAATCTACGGGACCGATTCAGATGATGCATGGGAGGCGGCTCAGGCGGCTGCTCCTACCGCCTACGGAGTAGCGAAGGCGCTGTTTGATGAAGACGGCTTATACGTGTACGTGGAAATAACCGATCCGAATGTTGATACCACCGGTACCAGCGCTCACCTCAAGGATTCGGTGGAACTGTTTATCAACGAAGCAGTAAATGGAAGCAACGAACTTATCAAAACTCCTGCCGGCTATGCCGACAAGGGCGGTCAGTATCGTGTCGACGCGGCCGATGGAGTAAGCAGCGATCCCGCTGTTGCCGTAGTTACGAAGCACAGCGCATGGACAAAGACCGGCGGTTATGTCGTGATTTTCCAGGCTCCCTGGCGCTTCAAGGATCAATACCCTGTGACAGCTAACAAGAAGATCGGATTCGAACTTCAGATTAACGCCTGCTCCAACGGCAACCGTGACGGCGTACTGGTGTGGAACAACATCGCACATGGAAACTATCAGAACGTAACCGACTTCGGTGAAGCTACTCTGGATTTGAACGGTCACACCCTTGCGGTCAACGCCAAGAATCCTACCATTACTGCCAACCCTGTTGGTAAGCTTTATCAACCCGGCGTTTCTGTTGTTGACTTAACCGTAGGCGGCACATCACCCGATGGCGGTACTGTGACATACCAATGGTATTCCAATACCGCAAACAGTTACACGGACGGTGCAGCCGTCGGAACCGGGGCAACTTACACACCGTCTACCACTGCCGATGGCGTTACTACCTACTACTGGGCAGCGGTTATCAATACTATCGCTGACAATAGTGACGGCGGAACCAAAACCGCTACGGTAAATAGTACCATAGCGGCTGTCCGGTTTAGCTCTGTAGCGTTGGTAGAGAAGATTGTGGCCGGCGGCTCCAGCATCCCGGTATACGGCTTTACCCTACCCGCAGGCGATACGTGGGGCGATTACACAAAATGGACATACACACTGTTGGTGGCGGACACAGTATCCTACGAGCATACCGCCGGGCGGGGAACTATTGCGGGAAATTATCCTGCCAGCAATTTCGCCACCGGTGTATATTCTCAGGGAAATTGGGGCGGTGAGCGGATTGTTGACATTCCCAACGCGGCTACCCTTAAGGATTATCTTGGTGATCCCGGTTTGAATGTCTGGGTACCCAGGGAAGTTGCTATTCCTGCGACAGGAGGTTCGGTTCCCGCAGCCGGTGCTACCGGACACTTCTATTTCGGTATTGGGTTGACGTTGAACCAAAACAGTCTGGCTGAAGGTTCGAAGGGCGACACGATAGCGTACTACATCAAGGACGTTGCGTTAGAGAATGCTGATGGATCCAAAAGAGTCTACGCCGACGACCTTGTCTCGTTCTGGTGCAAATTCCATGTAGATTTCGGGTCTGTTACCCGCACTCTTGAGGCGAATCCGGCTCCCTAAGTGACCTCCCCGGCCCGGAGCATAGGGCCGCCACGCCGCCTGTGAAACACCATTCTACAGGCGGCGTTAAAATCTACGTAAACCGTTAAGGAGTTTTTTATGAAAGCGTGTATGAAGAAAGTATGGAAAGTTTCAGTATTTCTGTTGATCCTTCTGGGATTGACCCTGTCTTTTGGGGGCTGTATTCAGGAAACCGCCGATGAAGATGATACAACTGATGCAGCGGCAGTACCGGTTATTACTGCCCAGCCCACTTCGATAATTGGCGGGAGCGGTACCTTCACGGTAACAGCCACTTCGCCCGATAATGGAGCCCTGAGCTACCAGTGGTATACAAACACTGCAAATTCGGGCAGCGGTGGAACCCCTGTTTCGGGCGAAACTACGAACAGTTACACCGTAAGCGGCATAGCGGCGACCACCTGGTATTATGTGGTAGTGAATAATCACAACGATGCTGCCGTGGGAAATAAAGACAGTACAATCACCTCGGTGCCTGTAGCGGCGCTTATTCCCAATGCTACCGTTACCGTCAATACCGCCGCCAAGTTCCAGTACGTCCGGGGCTTTGGC